>QQUB01000868.1 GCA_008501835.1 Bacteroidota bacterium | reverse complement strand
GTAATAATAAAGTGAGTTTAAACAACAATAACTAAACCCGTGTCCATAAAAGTTTATACTATCATTAATAGAAATGAAATGAATATTACCGGGGTAAAAGGGAATGAAAATATTGTTATCACTGACCTTTCAGGACGCAGGGTTTTGAATGTATCAACCTCGGGAAAAAACAAAATAGATATTGCTACTTTAACTCCCGGAATGTATCTTATTCGCGTTATGGATAATGGTGAGCTTTTGTATTCCGGAAAGTTTATCAAAGAATAAAAAGAGCTTTACCGTAAAACATCACACGTAAATTGTTGTTGTTTTATGATATATTTGCAGAAATTTTAAAATAACATACTTTTTTATCCATTTAACTCATTAATGATAAAAAAGTAATGGAGAGGTTTAATGAAAAGTAAAATACACTTAAAGAATATGCTTAAAAGTTTTGCCGCCCTGGCAATGCTGAGCGTGTATTTTACTTTTCTTACCTTTCAGAACTATGGCATTATACTCGAGCGAGCAGATCATGATCATGAGATCTGTACACCGGAGTTAGAGCTTGATTCCTGTCACCGCCATGTTTTTCATCATGATGAATTCAATGGTTGCGACCATAAGGATCACATACATCCACCCAAGAAAAATAAACAATATCTCAAGGCCGTTGTGTCTCCACATCCCCTTCAGGCGGAAATCTTGTTGGAGAATATCCATACCGATCCGGTAATTGAGAATAGTTTTTCTGAAAATCAGTTTTATTTAAACAGATCCTACCTCACCCAATTTTTACGCGGGCCACCCACTATAGTCTGACATATCTTTTTTTATTCCACTTTATTTAAAAACGCGTGCTCACCTGGTTGACCACGTGAATGATTAATTGTATAAATCAATAAAAATGCAGACTATTAATAAATATATTCTACTCGCTGGAGTAGTAGCCATCTCCATATTCGCCTCTTGTGAAAAAGATGATCCTGAAATTCCACATGAAGAAGAAGTCATAACCACACTAACCTATACGTTGACACCCGTCTCAGGCGGAGATGTGGTAACTATGACATTCCAGGATCTCGATGGTGATGGAGGTAATGACCCTGTAATTACTGGAGGAACTTTAGCTGCTAATACAGCTTATGTCGGTGAATTGAACCTTTTGAATGAAACGGAAACTCCAGCTCATGATATAGGGGCTGAAGTTAAGGAGGAAGATGAAGAACATCAGTTCTTCTATCAGGTTGCAGGAGGTTTGAACCTGAGCGTTACTTATGCCGATGTCGATGCAGATGGTAACCCGGTTGGGTTGTCAACCACTCTTTCCTCCGGTGATGCATCACAAGGGCAATTGACCATTATCCTTCGTCATCAACCAGATAAAGGGGCAGCGGGAGTATCCACCGGTGATGTAACCAATGCAGGAGGTGAAACGGATATTGAGGTGACCTTTGATGTTGAGATAATCTAAATTGAAGAATATGGGTCCGGCAAGAGTTTGCCTCATAGGTGAAACAACATTGTTTTTTTTCACGCAGATCTCACTGGTGTATGGTGAAGACTTCATCGTTTTTAAATTTTTTTAACGGCTGAAGTATTATAACCTGTCCTCGGCATATAATGCCTGGATGTCTTTTTTCATCAGTGGTGACAGCCTGAAAACTACTTATGAGACAATCTCTGCCGGCTTATTTAAACCCGACAATATGAAGATCCAAGTCCTTTTTGGATTATTTTTATTATTTCCATTTTTTTCGCAGGCTCAGGAATGTAATCTGACCATTACGGGCCATGTGAGAGATATGGGAACCAATATTCCCCTGGAGTTTGCCACTGTTTTTTTGGAAGAAACCGGCCAGGGTACACTATCTGATTCAACAGGTCTTTTCAAATTGGAAAATATTTGTGAAGGCGAATACCATTTCTACCTCACACATATCGCCTGTGACCCAAAGCAGATATATTTTAAAATCAGCAAAGATACCGTTATCGATCTTTACCTCAACCACCATTTTGAATTACTGGATGAGGTCGTTGTCCATGCCTCCAGAGATGAGAATTCGACTCAGGAGAGTAATTCCGTTTCCAGGGAGAATATAACTTCGGAAAGTAATAAAAATCTTTCTGATATACTGGAGCAGGTAGCCGGGGTGAGTGTCCTGAAAAGTGGTACAGGAATTTCAAAGCCTGTGGTACATGGGATGTACGGCAACAGGGTGGCAATTGTTAATAACGGCATTCAACAGGCCGGCCAGCAATGGGGTAATGACCATGCGCCGGAAATTGACCCTTTCGTGGCAGATCATCTCTCTGTGGTTAAAGGTGCGGGAGCTCTGGCTTATGGGGGGAATTCATTGGGCAGCGTGGTATTGGTGGAAACAAAACCTATAGATGAAGATCCGCACTTGCATGGTGAAGCCAATTACGTCTTTCAGAGCAATGGCCTGGGAAATACACTGAATCTAAAGGTTGAAGAGAAGGCGGATTGGGCATCATGGCGGATATCCGGTACTTATAAATTAATTGGGGATCATAAAGCGCCTGAATATTTTCTGACCAATACCGGTAAAAGAGAAGCCAATATCGCTTTGCAACTGGAAAAGAATTTTAGTAATAAATGGTCTTCAGAACTCTATTACAGTCTGTTTAATACCGATATCGGCATTCTCAGGGGATCACACGTGGGAAACCTGACAGACCTTGAGGATGCACTGTCCAGGGATGTCCCGTTTTTCACTCAGGACGATTTTTCCTACAATATTGAAGCACCTCGGCAGGAAGTGAGTCATCATCTGTTGAAGTTGTCAACCAAATACCTGATCGATGATTCAAAAGTACTGAGTTTTAAATACGGAGGGCAGCTCAATCAGCGAAAAGAGTTTGATGTGCGCAGGAGTGAACGAAGTGATATTCCGGCTTTAAGTCTCGACCAGCATATGCATTTTATCGAGGGGCAGTTCAGTGCATCTCTTTGGCAGGATGTTTTTTTGAAAACGGGTTTACAGTTCAATTTCACGGATAATACCAATAATCCGGAGACCGGCATCCTCCCATTAATTCCGGATTACCGGGCATTCCAGACTTCTGCTTTTGCTATAGCCCAAAAAGAAATGGACAGACTTTTATTGGAGCTGGGAGGTCGGTATGATTTGAAGCAGCTAAATGCTGTGACCATTACCCAAAGTCAGCCACATAGCATTGAGAGGTATAATTTGGTGTTTCACAATTATTCGTTTTCCGGTGGGGTGAAATTTAAGGTCGCTCCACAGTTTACCACTAATCTCAATCTGGGGTATATGCTACGTGCACCGGAAGTAAATGAGTTGTTTAGCTTCGGTTTGCACCAGGGAGTAAGTGGTATTGAAGAAGGGAACCGAATGCTTCAGGCTGAAAGGTCTACAAAAATTTTATGGTCAAACGACCTGAAAGTCAAGGATAAACTGTTTTTGCAGGCACTTGGATATTATCAGCAGGTTAATGACTACATTTATCTGCAGCCTCAAAGTGAATACAGGTTGACGATTCGAGGGGCCTTCCCGGTATTCCTTTATGAACAGACAGACGCAGAAATATTTGGAGCTGATTTTATGGCGAAATACATACCCGTTGAGTCCCTGGATTTTTTGGTCCGGTACGCCATCATCCGGGGAAAGGACCTGACCAATGATCTATATTTGATTAACATGCCATCAGATAATATTTTTGGTCAGGCTGTTTATTCCTGGAAAGGAGGAGATCTGCTCTGGAACTTAAGATTTGGGGTAAATGGGAAATATGTCTTTGAACAAAAAAATATTCAGCCTGAGCAGGATTTTGTTTTACCACCTGATGCTTATTTCCTCCTGGGAGCCACAGTGGGAGCTCATTTCAAACTCAAAAATGACTCATTGCTAAAACTCAGTATTAAAGGAGAAAACTTGTTGAATTCAAGCTATCGGGATTATTTAAATCGCTTTCGCTATTTTGCTGATGAACCGGGAATAAATGTTAGCTTTAACGCTAATTATACGTTTTAGACTACTCAGTCAAGGTTTTGCCTTTGAGCAGGCTAAGTGGACTGAAAGGCAAAACCTTGTTGGAGACGAAATTCCCTGTGTCCCCTGTGCCTTCTCCGCGAGCCCTGTGGTTTAAAACCAGTAACCAGTAACCAGTAACCAGCAACCGTTCATGAAACTACTCAAGAATTTCCTCAGGTACATTAGTGGTATCGTATTGTTCTTTGCCCTCTCAGGCCTCCTGACCTTTTCTCCGGCATTATGGTTTAATTATTCACCTCCTGAAGATGTGTCCTATACTAAAATTTCACACCGTGGAGCAGCGGCACTGGCTCCTGAAAATACATTAGCTGCCGTTGAAAAAGGTTTGGCATACAATCCTGATAGAATTGAGATCGATGTGCAGCAAACAAAGGACGGCAGG
>QQUB01000952.1 GCA_008501835.1 Bacteroidota bacterium | reverse complement strand
TGTGCATCCAGTTATTCAATAAAGAAGGAAAGATAATTGATGATGCAGATCTGAAAATCGGCAGGAAAAAGTTGCGCTTCAATTCGAAAAGACAAGCTTATGTGGACAAAAAGTCCAACCGCCAGGGTTTGCTAACGGTGACCAGGAATGGGAAGATGTCCTTTTACAATGTAGCAAGGGAATATGACAATTCAGCTCTTAAGCGATTGACCAGAAAAGCCTCGTATGGCCTTATTCCCTTGAGATATGCCTGGAGACCGGTAAAGTTTGTCATCCACTTACCTGTTGATGGGGTTAAATCCATAAAAAATGGCTGGCCCAGGGGGACCATTGGGAAAAGTGTCCATTTTTTTGAAAGGTCTTTTGAAAGAGTTATTTGCATGTTCATTAAGAGCCCTTCCTGTGAAAGAAATCGTGAAGAACGAAAATTCAGAAAGGAACATAAGGGGTATATGGTTTTTAATAAACCTAAATATTTGCCGGGAGATACGGTAAAAGTCAAGGCCTATCTTGTCAATAATAAGGGTAAACCCGTTGATGAACAAGTGACGGCTGTGCTTCGGGGTACATATGGAGAATTTCATATTGGGGATATCGATCCTTATCAAAAGGGAGGTTATGAGTTTGAATTTACGCTCCATGACACTATGAAATTGAAGCTGGACCGGGCTTATCATGTAAAGCTTCAAACTAAAAGAAGAAGAGCTTATATAAGTGGCCGCATGGATTATGAAGATTATGAATTATCCAAAGTAAACCTGACACTTCGTAAAAAGAACAAGAAACATTTTCGTGGCCAGGACATGAAGTTCTATGCAAAAGGTACGGATGAAAATGAATTGAATCTCCTTGATGCCAGATTGGAAATATTGGTAACTCCGCAAACGGTATTAAGGTTTTTTGATTCTGAAGGTTTTATTCCCGATTCACTGTATTTTCATAAGCAAAAACTAGAACCCCGGGGGGAAACGGAGATCATACTTCCCGATTCCATTTTTCCCAATGGTAATATAAACTATCATGTGAAAGTGAAACTGTTAACACCTGATAATGAAACAATTGAAGCCTCGGAGAATTTTCAGTTTTTCAAGCAAATGGAAAAGATTGAATATGAATTGATCGCTGATTCCATACGGTTCAGTTATCAAAAAAATGGTTTGATCAGTGAGCGGAAAATGGAGATCTTTGGTGTCGATGATTTTGGAAATAAAACTCTGGTGTATTCGGGGTCAATCCCTTGTACCTTACCATTAAATGCTTATTTCGATTCCTATTTTTTGAAATCACCAGATTTCTCTGGTAGAGTTTCCTTATATGGAGAATCTCCATTATTGAGGTGTTATTCAGAACATAAAGAAGGTACCATCAATATCCTTGTTGATAACCCACGGAAGATTCCCTTCAGTTACCACATTTATAAAAAGAACAAACTGGTTGATTCCGGGTATGGAAAAACATTGAATTTCAGCAAGAAAACCCTTTCAAAGAAAAATTATTTTATTTCGCTCAGATATATTTGGGCAGGGTACAGAAAAGAAGAAGATTACCGCATTCCTCTACTTGATAAACAGTTGAATATCGACGTTGAAGAGCCTAATATCGTTTTTCCCGGCCAGCGAACGGAGGTGGAAATGATAGTTACCGATCAACGTGGAAAGCCGGTTAAGGGTGTGGATCTAACCGCATATGGTTTAACCAGTAAATTTGATCATACACCTCCAACAGTTCCCTACTTTGGAAAGACCCGAAAAAATAAAACGGTCATCAATAACTTCGGCATTGGTAAGGCATATGTTAATATTGAGAAGGAACCATTGGAGTATGATTCCTGGAAAGCTTATGCAGGCCTGGATACTATCGAATATTATAAGTTTCTCTACCCGGAAGGGGGGATCTACAGGTATGAATTTACACCAGAAGATTCCATTACTCAGTTTTCACCATTTGTCGTGGATAATGGGGCCCTGCAACCGGTCCATGTAATTTATGTTGATGCAAAACCGATTTACTTCAGTTGGTCAACGCATACCCAACCATATTCCTTTAAGGTTAGTGCGGGGTACCATAGGGTTTGGTTAAGGACCAGTCATCAATTTATTTCCATTGATAGTTTATACGTTCCCGAAGGGAAAAAGCTGGTGTTTAGTATCGACGTAAATAAGTACCAAAAGTTTGTGAGAGTAACAAAAATGGAACCAGCACTTTCTGACCGGGAAAAGTCATTCTATTATAAACAAATTTTTTCTTATCAATATCATTTTGGTGCCCGACCAGCATATATTGAGCAAGGCGATATGATCCAGTTCTTAAAACCCCAACCAATTCGGGGAAGGTACCCATCCACTTATTTAGCAGGTCCGCTTTCAGGGATTGCTACATTTCATTTGGTTGATGATTTCTCCATGGATTTCACGCATGAACCTTTCTATAAATACAAGTTTTCTTCCAACATGCTTAAATTAAAGTGTGTTGATGAAGAATTATATCCTGATAGTTTATGGATATATCCATTAAAAACAACCTTCACTGACCTTGTGGTTACCAAAGAATCCATTGAGAAAAAGTGGTATGATCATCTCAATACATTGAAATACAGTGCCATGGGACAAGGTAACCCACAGTTTACCAATGAGGGAGCAGGAAGATTACAACTGAGGGTGAGAAGGGGAGAGGGGTTTAATAAGCCAGCCAGTTGTGCCCTGGTCTTTAAACATGAAGATCCTGAATTTTTGAGAATCTATTCGGGGCGGATTAATCAATTTCAAGATTTAGCTCAAGGATACTACAAAATCATCTATCTGTTTCGCGATGGGAATTACCTGACTTGTGATTCACTATTTATTAGACCGAACGGCATGAATTATTACTCTGATTTTGAACCGGAGGTAATGGAAAAGGATTCCTTCAGTGCTAAAATTCTTAATGCGATAGAAGGCTTTCAGTGGGAAGGCAATTCCTATTATTTCAAAAAGGAAGTTAGCAAGGAAATAAAAGACGCAAAAAAAGATGCATTCAAATTTTCAGGGATTGGAAAAGTGGTTGAGGGGTATGTATATGATGAAGCCACCGGAGAACCTTTGACTGGAGCCTCTATATTGGTAAAAGGTACATCTTATGGTACCGTAACGGATATTGAAGGGCATTATAAGATTAAAGTTCCTTTAGATAGGGATCAATTATTGTTTTCCTATTTAGGTTACTTTCAGGAAGAAGTGAACCTTGGGGATGGAAGTGTGGTGAATATGGAATTGATCGAAAACACTGTCCAGGCTCAGGAAGTACTGATCAGTGCTGTTGGCCTTCAGTCGTCAGGAATGTTAATGGAATCGGTAGTTATAGCCGATAATATCAGGAGTGTTAGAAATCCAATGCCTCAGATTGACAGCAAATTGATCAATGCATTATCCGGTAAAGTTGCAGGAGTTGTCATTAGTCCGAGCACAGGACAGCCCGGAGGAGGAGTGAATATTACCATCAGAGGTTCCCAAGCTGTTTCCTTTGATAAAGAACCCTTATACGTAATTGATGGAGCTGTCTTCATGGGGGATATTGCTACTTTGGATCAGGGGATGATCGAAAAAATGGAAGTAATAAAAGATTCGGAAGAAGCTATAGCATTATATGGCGTGAAGGCAGTAAATGGGGTGGTGATCATAGAAACGAAGGACGGTGTTTTTGGCAGAACAAAAGCCCTTGGAGACAAAGGAGCAGATTACGACGAGGCCTTTTTAGAGGCGGCCTCTCAGGCGAATTCCATCAGAAAGAATTTTTCAGATTATGCCTTTTGGCAACCACAACTGATCACTGATAGAAAAGGAAGAGCAAAATTCTCAGTGACTTTTCCGGATGATGTTACGAGCTGGTCTACCCATTATCTGGCAATGAACGGAAAAAAACAGTCTGGACAAACGTCTGGATTGATCAAATCCTATAAGCCCCTGATGGCTCGTTTGGCAATGCCTCGGTTCCTGGTGGAAGGAGATACGACAAATGCGATGGGGAAGATTTTAAATTATATGCCCGACAGTGCGAATGTTGCGACTCATTTAGAGATCAATGATCAACAACAACAAACCGGGATGAGAGTAGTTGGAGATGCCTTGATCGATACTTTGACCATAACAGGAATATCAGATACCATGACGGTAAAATATTACCTGGAAAAAGAGGATGGATATCTTGATGGTGAAGAACGGGAAATCCCTGTATTTCCAAAAGGACTTGTACGAACTGAGGGACGGTTCCATACATTGGACAGAGACACTACCTTATATTTAAAATTTGCATCAAACTATGGAAAAGTGATTTTGACCGCCAGGTCAAGTCAGTTGAGCGTGTTAGAAGATGAGATCAGGTATTTGGCTGAGTACAAATATCTGTGTAACGAACAGTTGGCTTCCAAACTGAAGGCCATACTGGCCTGGAAAATAATTCAAAAATACGAGGGAAGTGAATTCGAAGGGGAAGAGGATATCCGAAAAATAATTAAACAGTTAGCTAAAAGACAGAACCCAAAGGGGCTTTGGGGATGGTGGCTGGGTTCCAAAGAAAGTATCTGGATCAGTATGCACGTAATCGAAGCATTGGCCCAGGCCGAAAAACTGGGATATGATATCGAGATCAATAAAATTCCCTTAGGAGATCAATTACTTTGGAAACTGAAAACAGATCAGAACTTTATAAACAGGGTCAGGTATTTGAAGTTGCTGAACTTACTGGAAGTTGCATTTGATGCCAAACCCTTTTTGGAGGAACTTGAGGAGGCAAAACCATCGGGATTACATGGATTGTTACAGCTCAATCATGTTAAACAATTGTACGAGCAGGAATATGACCTTGACACCCTTAATACCTTCAAGGAGACTACCTATCTTGGGAATATATTCTTTGATGCAGAGTCCAATACGCGGTGGTACAATTTCAGGCAAAATGACCTGCAGAACACCTTGCTGGCCTATAAAATTTTAAGGGCAGATACCAATGATCATGAAAATACATTGAGCAAAATTCGCCATTATTTCTTTGAGAAAAGGTTTACCGGACATTGGGGTAATACCTATGAATCGGCAAAGATCATTGAAACCATTTTTCCAGATCTTTTGAAAGCCGATGGAGTAACTTCGCCACCTGAACTTGTAATAACCGGTCAGGAAAAAATGGTGATCGATTCCTTCCCGTATACCATGACCATTGATTCAGGGCAGGAAATAAAAGTTGAAAAATCAGGCGGTTATGATGTTTATCTTTCAAGCGAACAAAGGTATTGGGAGATCCAACCACCTTCAAGAACAGAAGAATTTGAAATAATATCCAGGTTCGATGCGGATAGTTTAGGTGTATTAATGGCAGGTGCGCCGGTCAAACTTATCGTAAACCTTGAAGCCAAGAAAGATGCTGAATATTTAATGATCAATATCCCGATCCCGGCTGGATGTTCCTATGGAGAAAAGAAAAGAAACAATTGGCAGGAAGCTCATCGGGAATATTACAAAAACGAAACGGCCATTTTCATCTCCCGCCTTCAAAAGGGAAACTATCAATTTGAAATTGAATTGATTCCAAGGTTCACAGGTGTTTACACCCTCAATCCTGCCAAGGTGGAATGGATGTATTTCCCGTTTATCAATGGGAATAATGAGTTGAAGACAGTCAGGATCGATCGATGATGGTTAATAAGTTGACATTTTGGTAAAGTAGAGGAACTGATTGGTGGCAATTTAGGGCGTAACTTTAAGTTACACCCTAAATTCCAATGAGTTGAAGAATGTGTAGGGTTTAAAAAATTAGGACTATGAGGTTAGTTTTATTGTTTTTGGTGATTCCGGTAGCCCTTTTAGGACAAGATCCATTGGTCAAAAATTATCTTACAGAAAACAATTTGAAGGGTAATATAAAAACGATTGAATATTTAAATTGTGAGGTTCCTCCTGATTATGAATCTATTGATATTGACCGTAATTATCACGAGTTTATAGCTATTTCGAATGGAAATATAGTTAGCCGTTCAGTATATGATGGGCTAAATAATCTAAGAGCCAATTGGGAATACGAATATGATGAGGCAGGAAGAAAAATCGGCATGGCTGGAGTTCAGTTTTCAAGAAAAGGGGATATTTCAACTTGCAGCATCGATTATTATGAGTATGGCCCAAGTGGATATCTGAATAAACAAATAAGTCCCAGTTGCCAGGAGCAGTACTTGGGTAATTTTTCTGAATACCATTATAACGACATAGGAATTATGATCCTGAAAGTTTCAATTAATTCAGCAGGGGAATCAAAATTAGAGCGAAACTATATTTATGATAAGACCTTGAATACTATATTCCAATTTGGAAAAGACTCTAGAATTAAATCCATACACAAATACAATGCCCTTGGAGAAAAGGTTGAAAGTGTTATTTATTCTAAAGGACAATTGGATTGGCGTTGGACTTGTAAATATTCAAAGGAAGGGGAACCTATAAAACGAACTTCCTTTAGTGCTAATGCTCCTCATGCTAATAACAAATATGGAGGTATATGGAAATGGGAAATTTTTTACGATTCCCAAAAGAAGCCTATTGAGGCAATTGGTGCAAATAATTCAGGTGATGTAGAAATGATTCGATTTGTTTATGAATATGACCATATTGGCAATTGGGTTTCTCGGATGAAATTTGTCAATGGCGAGTGTATGGAAAATTTGATGAGAATAATAGAGTATGAAAAATAAGCTAAAAACCGTTGTTTGAAGTTTCCAATATCAAACCCATATCCGCCTCGTCTTCAGACGAATGTAGCTTTTATTCGATCGTCTGAAGACGACAAGATATCCATTTCAAGACAAAGTCTTAAAATAACAATTTCCGGTACTGCGGACTGCGGACTGAAGACTGCTGACTGGTAACTGCCTACTCCCCACGCGGCCGCACATTATACTGCAACGAAACAATATGCGCAAAACGATTCTGACCGTCGCTGGGATTAGTATACGCATAATCCACCATCAACTGTCCGAGTTTCAACCCAACGCCAAGAGATGGTCTAACGATAAGCGTTTCCGTATTATCAAAATTTTCTTGCTTTTGAAACTGGCTGACTCCTGCTCTCAGGAACAGGAAGTCATTATATCCTGCTTCCATTCCAAAAGATAGATCAATACTAAAAGGGTTGCCTGAGACAAGCGTATTTCTTTTTCCGTCAGTAGTGATGAAAAAATCCAGCTCAGGGCGAAGCGTAATGTCTTTGATAGCAAATCCACGACTTACCCCTAGTGTTATATGGGGTTTGGTAATCTCCAGACTTTTAATGGGGACTTCACCGCTAGTTGCTTCCAGTACTTCCTTTTCCTGATCAGTGAAGCTAAAACTCCAGGCATTAAAGGTAGAAGTGACATCGCTGGCCATCAAACCAAAACGCCATTTGCTGATTTGATATTGAGCACCAAAATCGAGTCCGAACCCCCAGGAGTTTGCGAAAGGACCAATCCTTCGATGAACGATCTTTAGGTTGGCACCCATTTGAAGGCTCCCCTTTTTAATCTTCATATTTTGTGCGTATGAGAACAGGAATGCATAATCCGCAGCAGAAAATTCTGTTACATTATCAAAATTGACTGACCCGTCGCTATTGTAGAGGCTTAGTGTATTGGGTATTCCATCCACTCCAAAGCGAATAACTGAAACTCCCAATCGGCGATTCGTTTGTGCCATAGGTAGGCTGAATCCAATGAAATCCATTTTTGTAATACCTGCAAACCATTCGGAGTGCATAGCCCCCAGTAAAACACCTTCATCTGCTGAGACATTGGCCAGACCTGCAGGGTTCCAGTAACCAGAAGTTACATCTGCGGTATTCGCAGCCACTGCATTTCCAAGCCCCAAAGCCTGGGCTCCGATGCCAATACTTAAAAACTCATTGCTGTATTTCTGGGCATTAATTGTTGTAGAAGCCAACAGCCCCATTACCATAAAGAGAAAGCTTAGTAAATTTTTGTTCATTGCTTAAAACCTTGATTCGTTTATATCATTAGTCGTTTTCTTATCCTCTAACGCAAGATAGAAATTTTTATTTGTCGGCTCGAAGATATTAGGAAATGGTTGAGGGAGTCACCAGTCTTCAGTCCTCAGTCCTCAGTCTTCAGTCCTCAGTGGACAGCCAGTAGTCAATTGTTTAAATGGATTATTTCTTATAAAAAAGGGAAGTCATTTGGGCAAAAGGTTTTTAACATCTTGAACTCTCCCGACACTAAGTGTACGGGATTTCGCTATGCTCAATTTGAACCATTTAAACCTCCCACCATCACTCAATCTTCTCTTCATCCTCAATCTGGTTCTTGAGATCCCGGTTGACCGCAATACTTGCATTAAGCTCATAACCGATAAGAATAATCAAAGAGTTGAATTGTATCCACAGCATAAGAATGATGATGGAAGCAATAGAGCCATAAAACTTATTGTAAGTACTCGCCCTGCCGAGGTCATCGACATAAAAGGAGAATGCAAGGGATGTCAGCAGGGAAAGCACAGTAGCCAGAGTGGCTCCTGCGGAGAAAAAACTGAACCGGCGATAAGTAGCAGCACCATACCTGTAAATCACTGAAATACCGAAATAAAACAGAAAAATGATAGCAACCCAGCGAAGAATATCAACTCCAATGGTAGAGAACCCAGCAAGAGCAATGTATTCTGACAACCAGTTAATAATGGATTTGCCCAAAATGATAAATACTACGGAAGCTATCAATAAAAAACTCAACATTCCCGTAAGGGCTACAGCGACCATCCTTTTTCTCAGAGCTGTTCTTTTCTTGAAGGTTTTTGTATAACTTTTCTCAAAACTCCGCATCATGGCCAGCATACCGTTGGAAGAAAAATAAATGGCCAGAATAAAACCGAAAGAAAGCAATCCAACCCGTTCCACCTCCGTAACGTCCTTAATGAAAAGGAACAGCTGATTACCAACCGAACCTGGCATGACTTTATGAATTTCAGACTGCATAATCTGACTGAAACTCTCCCCTTCCGGCAAAAACCGGAGGAAATACTTGTTTACAAACGGTAATAAAGTGAACAGCGTCAATAAAGAAGGCAACAGGGATATGAAAAAACTATAAGCTATAGAATTAGCTCGTGTAAAAAGGTCAAAACGCCTGATTTCATTAAATACGAAAACGAACACATCGTAAATAGGGATTTTGAAAAAACCCGGTATAGAATGTTCTTTCGTCCATGCGGTAAGCTTCTTGACGATACGCCATTCCGGAATACCATTCCAAAAGGCTTTGATCCGTTCCAGGTTGAATTTTTTCAATCTCTATCAATATTCATTCTTCAAAACTAGGTCTTAATTTTTCCAACATGACCTCAGGGGTAGGGATGGTTTTATTGGTTTCAATATCAACGAAGCATAACCGGACCCTGCCCACGTTACAGATTTTCCCGTTCTCTTTAAATATCTCCATGTGGAAGGTAATATACTTCCCGGGTAATTCTTTGAGCGTCGTGCGAATATTCAGCAATTCATCATAAAAGGCCGGTCGGATATAATTGACTTGCATAGAGACCACCGGCATCATTACCTTGTGTACTTCCTCAAGGGCCCTGTAAGTGAAACCCAAAGATCTCAACATCTCGACACGACCAATTTCGTAGTAAGTTGCATAATTGCCATAATACAAATACCCCATCTGGTCGGTCTCCCCGTATCGAACCCTTTTCTGAAAATCAAATGAATACATGAAGTGAATTTTTCCACTGAATTGAAACCAATAACATAAACATAAAAGTAAAAAAATCTGCCAGAAATAGAGATTCCCGTCCTGTTAAATGGCCAAAATAGAAGAGCCGCCCGGAAGAATATCCGAACGGCTCTGTGTTTTTCAAAGTAAATCGTTGGTTTGATTAAATAATCATCCAAAGAATTTACTTCATAAAGGGTATTTTAATATCACAAAAGGCTCTTTTTCTATCGGTTCCCAACAAGCATTTTGTTGGAAATACTGTTTTGGCCGTCACTGATAGTGTAAATATAGATACCGGCCGGTAACTGCGAACCGTCAAAAGTGAAGGTGTTCAGACCTTCAATAATGTTTAGTTCATCACGTTGCAGGACTTTGCCGACCATATCCTGGACGGTAAGTTGATACTTTCCTGAAACTTTGGAATTAATATTAACTTCCGTAGTTGAAAAGAAAGGATTCGGACTGTTGGTAACAGAGAATTGGTCTGCAAATACCTCCTCCACATCATTGATAACTGTACAGTTCTCCGAACCTTCCGGTTTTACATGGAAGTAATAATTTCCGGATACCAGGATGCCGTCAGGCAATTCGCGATCCAGAGAAAAACCACCAGCTGAGATGGTAACAGCCACCTTCAAATCATGAACTCCTTCATCTGCTGCTTCACCGGTACCATAAATGATGATACATCCTGAACTATCCGCCTGGAAAGAACAGTTTGGTGGGTTACAGGAATACTCATAAGAGGCAGGAAGATCAATTACGGCACCTGATTGAGCCATTGAAACTGAAGTTAACGGTACCTGAGTATTAAAAACTTCGATGGAATCAGGAATGTTGAAATACAGCACTGTTTCGAAATAGCTGTTTACACAGGCAGTATCCATGAGCCCGGTACCTTCAACATCTGGCTGGAAGGGCAGGGGAGCAATAACTACGCTGTCTGGAAGTGTTTCATCAGGGGTGCAAGACTGTCCGAAAGCCTGGAAAGATAGCACTCCTGCAAAAAAAAGTAATAGTAATTTCTTCATTGTAAAAAGAACGTTTTTGTGATAAAAATTAACAGGTTTTTCAACCTGTAACGATTTTGTGATGGGGTAAATTTACAATTTCAAATTGAAAATTATTTATTTTTTTCATCCATTGTCTTATTTTTGCCAAAGCAACAACTACTTATTGACTCCCTGTTTTATTGTTTTTTCTGATATTTTACACGCCTTTGTTCAGGTTCATTAATCCTGAAAATCCTTTATTTTTTGATTTAAAATCTAATTGATGTTTAGACAAAAAGCATTATTACTGAGCGCTCTCCTGCTCGTATCAATGACCCTTTTGGGGCAGAAAGCTACCATTACCGGAAAAGTTGTAGATGGCAAAACTTCAGAAACGCTCATTGGAGCTACAGTTCTGCTCAATACCGGAGTAGGCACTACTACTGACTTTGATGGTTCCTATTCCCTGGAAACTGATCCCGGGGAATATGAACTTACTATTGGTTATCTGGGATTTGAGTCCTATACGGAAAAAATAACACTGACAGCCGGTCAAAAAATAACCATTGATGTTGAACTTGGGGGGGAGGCCACTTTGTTGCAAACAGCAACAGTAACTAGTGGAAAATATGAAAAACCTCTTGGAGAGGTAACCGTTTCTCTGGCAGTGATGAAACCGGATTTGCTGGAATCGACGAGCAAGCCATCCATTGATCAGTTTTTGGAAAAGATTCCTGGAGTGACGATGATCGACGGGCAGGCGAATATCCGGGGAGGATCAGGTTTCTCTCAAGGTGCCGGAAGCCGTGTGCTGCTGCTTATGGATGATGTGCCTATCCTCCAGGCTGATGCCGGATACCCAAACTGGGATGATGTGCCGATTGAAAATATTGAACAAATAGAAGTAGTAAAAGGTGCGGCATCAGCATTGTATGGATCATCCGCCCTCAATGGAATTGTGAATGTTCGAACTGCTTATGCAAGAGCCGAACCGGAAACAAAAGTATCTGCTTTTTATACCGCCTACCTTTCCCCGGAGGATGAGAATCTCAAATGGTGGGGCGACACCCTGCAGCCCTACCAGATGTCTGCTACACTTTCACATAAACGTAAGATCGGAAAAAAAACAGACCTGGTTTTAGGAGGATTTTATACCAATCGGGAAAGTTATAACAAGGATACTTATAAAGAATACGGAAGGGCAAACCTTAGTCTAAGGCATCGGATGACGGATCGTTTAGTATTTGGGCTCAATGCTAACATTAATTACGGGCGTGCTGGTTCTTTCTTCTATTGGAAAGGCTCTGAAAATCTGTTTGAAGGAACTCCTTCTACTATCACCAACAGACAGCGTAACAGATATAATATTGATCCAACTGTGACCTTTTTTGATAAAGGTGAGAACAGACATCGTTTCCTGGGTAGATTTTATCACGTAAATAATGATAATGACAGCAACCAGTCTAATAAATCCAATTTGTTTTACGGGGAATACCAGTTTCAGCGAAAGCATAAGTCTATAGATCTGGTTTCAACAGCAGGTATTGTTTTCTCAGGAACCAACGTCGATGCTGAGTTGTATGGTGACACCACTTTTACCTCCCAGAACGTTGCTGCCTATTTGCAGCTGGATAAAAAATTCGGGGACCGGTTAAATCTTTCTGCGGGATTCAGGTATGAATATAATGTGCTGAATAACCCTGGGTTTGATTATCCTCAAGGGACGGTAGCCCCTTCCAGAGAAGAAGAATCACTTCCTGTAATGAGGTTTGGAGCCAGTTATAAGGCTACTGAAGGGACTTTTGTGAGGGCATCTATTGGTCAGGGGTACAGGTTCCCTACTGTCGCAGAGAAGTTCATATTTACGGATGTAGGGGGCTTTTTCATTGTACCAAACCCCGACCTTACTTCTGAAACGGGATGGTCTGCAGAGATTGGTTTGCGACAGGGATTCAAACTTGGTTCATTGAATGGTTTTGTTGACCTGGCGGCATTTGTGATGAATTACCAGAATATGATGGAGTTTAACCTGGATAATTCTGCTTTTGGTTTCAGGGCTGTGAATATCGGGGATACTTCTACCAAAGGCTGGGAAGCAACTTTAGCCGGAAAAGGAAAAATAGGACCGGTAAATATGCAATTTCTGACCGGGTATACCTATATCGACCCCAGGTTTTTGGAATTTGACAACTCAAGACCAGGGCCTGGTGAAGAAGAGACCGTTGCTCAGATCAACGCCAATAATTCTTCCTCCGAAGAAAATATCCTGAAGTACCGTTCCAGACACTCAGCCAAATTTGACCTGGAAGCGAATTTCAAAGGCTTCACTTTAGGCTACGCGATTTTATACAACAGTAATCAGGAAGCAGTCGATGCCTTCTTCAATGTGTTTTTACCTGGAATTGCAAAGTTCAGAGAGGACCATAATAACGGCTTCACGGTCATGAATGCCAGGGCCGCATTTAACTTTACGGATAATCTGAAATTCAGTGTTCTGATGGGGAATATTACCAATATTCTTTACACACAGAGACCAGGTTTGCTGGAGGCACCACGAAATATGACAGTTAGATTAGATTATAAATTCTAAAACACATAGGCACATAGTTCACTGGAGATTGCTGCTGTGAACTATGTGCCTATGTGTTTTTAATCCACTTTATACATTCTTGTAGCCGAATTGATGTATTCAGCAGGATCAAAAGCGCGATCAAAGGTGTTTTTTAGATCCACAAGTTTACTTTCCAGAGTGGCTACCTTACTGCCGATCTGTTGGTCGTTTTTATATTTGGCTATAAGTTCAGTGTATCGGGAAATATTTTCACTGATCTTAAAAGTGATATTCCCGAACCGAAGTTTCAGGGCCTGTACGTCCATCAGTTGGTAATAGATCTTTTCTTTCCACTCATTAGGATTATCTTGTTTCTGCTTGGCAACCTCTTCAGCGACTTTTTGCTTGAGTGATGTCAGGTAATCATATCTTTTTTTAGCATCACTTTCCCTGGAGAAATTGTATTCGAATTCACTCTTGGATAATCCGAGCAGTTCAAAATTCCTTTGCAGGATCTCGTCATAATATTTTTGAAGAGCTTCGAGTTCGGTGGTAATCGATGCCCATTCATCTTCGATCATATCCTTGTCATGAGTGAACTGGGATATTTTCACCGTCAATAAAAACATCTTTTCACTCTCGGCCCTGAGTTCTTTTTCACTACGTCCCAGGGAATTGATGAAAATGCTTATTCCACTGAAAAAGGATTCTGTGATCGGTCCGCTGAGCGGTGTGCCATTTGCAAGATTTCCAGTTAAGGATAAAAGGTTGTTCAAAACGCTTAACCGGGCATCCTTATCCTTTTCCTTTTGGACGAAACCGTAAAATTTCTTGTACCACTTTTTATAACCAGGGTAGGAGGTAGGATTGGCCGTTTCACTCAAAGCCCCAAAAAAGTTCTTGGTGGAATTGAACAGAATAAGCGGTTTGATCTCCCTTTCCATGGAAACCAGGTTGATCATAGCCGACTGGTAGTTGGCCTGATAAACATTCAATTCGTTTTGTTCAATGGTGGCCTGAATCTCTTCAAGGGCTTTCACCCTTTCCAAAAGTTTGTCTACTTTGACCGATGCGTTTTTTGTGGCTTTAATCGAATTGTCGAGGTAATTTACTTTCTCATCTAACTGTGTAATAGTAGAGTCCAGCGCCAGCGTCTTTTGATTGAGGTTTTCCTGGATATCTTGTAATACCTGCTCTTTGAGGTACTTATCCGTAGCGTTGATGGATGTTTCAGGTTGTGCTATAGCCTGAGTAAGCATCATCAAACATACCCATCCAAATACTATTCGCTTCATTTCCTTAGTTGCTTTTGTTTTTAAAGATTATGGATTCCTTTTTTATGGGGAATCCTTTATTGTTGATTATGTTTTTTTTATCAGCTTGTTTGTAGAATTTGGTTCAAAGGGTTCAAGGGGTTCAAAGAGTTCAAGGGGAAGGCGAAAGGGATAAGTTACAATGATCAATAGTAAGGAGCTATTAAACCCTAAACTATTTGAACACTTTAAACACCTTGAACTCCTTCAACTCCTCTCCGATATTTAATCATTAACCGCCTGGATCCTGCGCAAAAACCGCTGTGCTGTTCCAGGTTCCACTTCCTGAATTTCATAAGTTTTTCCGTCGGGCATTTTGGTGATTTTATCTTTTCCTTTGAGCTCTCTCAACGCATCCATAAACGCAGGGTTATTGGAAACGACATTCAAAATCCCTTGTTTAAAGCCAAAGAAATAATACAGATCGCTTGGGGATTTTATAAAAATGTACAAACGATCATCATTATTGCTTGGCATCTTAAATTCTATATAAGTTTCAACCTTTCTGTTGATATTTTCGCCATTGAGAGTTGCCAGCCCTGAGGACTTCTCCGTAGTTACAAAGGATTGATAATCCGGATCCCACTTGAGTTTCAATCTGCTAAATAGGAAAGTGTACGGATTGTATTTTTTCGGAACATCAAAATACCCCGAACTCATACCATTTACAGCAGTTTGGATGTCTTTGTTATTAGGGAAAATTCCAAAGGCCGCTTTCCTGTAGAACCCAATGTCCGTCAGGTAGCTGATGATCCGGGCATCAAAGGAAGATGCGTTAAAATCATTGATCATTACCCTCATCAGTTGATCAGGAACGATTAATTGGATTCCGCACATGAGCTCTGCGGTTACCGGAAACTCGGGAGCAGGAGCAGGGACGGTGGAAATAGTATCATCAATGGCGATCATATTGGGATCGACTACAGGGGGAGGAGGCGGGAATTTGGTACTTCCTATCCCTGCTGCATCTACCTTAATGTAATCAATCTCAGAACAAAGGTTGAATTTCCCTTCCGCGTGTACGCTGCCATCGCGGTTTTTGAAAGTAAAAATATTACCTACTTCTTCCTTGCTGATTACTTTGGTAGAATCTCCAAAAAGGAATTCATCTTTTTTCTCATCGTATTTGAAAACACCCGTTGCCGGGAAAACCGGCCTGTCTTTTCTAAAGTAAAGTGGCATCATAACCCGTGGATAGATCCTGGCTGTTTCACGACTCAGGTATAGACCTGTCTGGACTGGTTGTCCATCGATGCTTTTAGGTTTCTGGTATTGAATGACCAAATCTTTCCTGTCACCGTCACAACTGATAGTGAACCATGGATTAGCGGGAAGCTTCTCCGCTTCAAGCCTGGCAAAACCGTCGAGTTTAAGGGCTTTGGATTCGGCATTAAGACTGATGGTTCCCTGGAAGCTTGTCTTTTGGTCAATATAAAATTCCTGTTCCTCAGTGATGGTTCCTGTAGCCCTGGTCACAACTCGTTTTTCTGAGCGTTTACCTTTCCCAACCCTCTGACCAACGATATTTTGTAATTCAATTTCCTGCTCCTTGCCCGGGATGTTGTATTCGTAAAACCCACTGGCTGTATAAAATTTCTTACCCATGACCTCCACAGTTGCCCTATTGATAACGTGATATTGGTTCACTGTATCGGCAATGATTTTGGCATTTTCCAATGTAGACATTCGGCCACCCTTTTGGATGTTGACCAGCCCGCTGTCAGGATAAACAAAGGCATCTGCAGCAACGATGTACGGTACGCCGGTAATGGCCAATTCGCTGGTATTGATATCGTAAAAAGCATCTTTACCCTGAAACCTCAGAGAATCCTGGTCAGGGTGTACAGAGGTGAAAACTCCCATTTTATTTGGGTCTGACTTAAACTGAATGGTGCCTTTTTTCATGTTCCAGGCAAACTCATTCATGGAGGTTATATATTTGTTGTACGGGAGCTCTGTGATCAGAAAGTCATCGTTGGCCAGGAAATTTCCAACCTGTTCCTCAAAGTCGACCACACCGTTTACGTTACTTGTTTTAAGGGCCAATTCATCGGAATCGAAGGATTTGATGGACAAGTTGGTGGTATCTGCTTTGACGGAATAACCTCCAAAGGATAGCAGATCTGAACGCATTTTTGCCTTGTCCCAGTCAAGCAGACCATCGGCTTTGAGTCCTCCCGGAGTAAGAATAAGGGTTCCGTCCAGGGTGTGATTGTCGTCATTGAAGATTTTAAAAGCAGCTTCTTCCGACGTAACATACATGCTATCCTGGTAAGGTTTCCAGTCAATGTTTACATTTACTCCTTCTGCATTCGGGATTTCGGGGTCACCATATCTGTCCTCTTTCAGTTTGAATTGCTCTGCACTGCCTGTCAATCGCTTCGGTTTGAAAACAATATCCTCAGAATCGATAGTAGCTCCAAGGTATTTCAATTGACCTCTTCCCAGCAATCCGGCATTACTGAGGTCGATTTCTCCGTTGTAATTTCCTTTTCCGGTATAGACCGGAAGGCCTTTATCCTGGGTAAGGTGGATAAATCCTAAAGATTGATCTTCCCGGAGACGGATGGATTCTTTGATTTCCGGAAAAATATCCGAAGAAAATAATGAACCCTTAAATTCAAGTGCCGAACCATTAAGTTTGTCCAGTTTATTGAGACTGAATGGCTTTAATTCGAACTAAAAAGAATCCCTCTTATAAGCGAAATTCTGTGTGCTTTCCCGGAAGTAATAAACGTCGGATT
>QQUB01000596.1 GCA_008501835.1 Bacteroidota bacterium | reverse complement strand
TTCGATTAACATTTTTGCCTGGAAAGGACTAACGGAGGCAAGACCACTGATTTTCTTTTTATCTCCTTCTCTGGTTTTTATATCCACCACAGCTGAAATCCGACCACCGTATTCCGCATTAAAACCGCCCGTTAGAACATCTACACTTTTGATTGCTTCTGTTTCAAATACCGAAAAGAACCCAATGGAGTGGAAGGGATTATAAATAGTCATTCCGTCCAGGAGGATTTTATTCTGAACCGGAGATCCACCCCTGATATAAAGCTGTCCTCCCTGGTCACCGGAAACAATGATACCTGGGAGTACTGGCAGATATTGAGCAATGTCCGGTTCTCCACCGGTAGCCGGTAGACTGCGGATCTGCTTAGGAGTCACCCTTACTTTGGAAACCTGCACATCAGAACGGGCTTTTTCCTTTTCAGCAGATACATTCACTACCTGAAGATTTACCACATTTGTGGCCAGTACCAGTCTTTGGTAGGTGATTTTACCGACCTGGACATTTACTTCGACGGCCGTACTGTCATATCCCAAAGAAGAAGCTATTATAGTTTGCTTTCCTTCTGGTACTTTCGCGAAAGTGAAAAAGCCATCGAGATCGGTAGTAACCCCCAGATCAGTATTGGCGATTCTTACATTTCCAAAAATAATAGGTTCCCCTGTCTCTTTGTCAAAGACATTTCCCCGGATCGTTCCAGTATTTTGTGCTTGTATGGTTGTAATGGAAAGTAATAAGAGCAGGGTAGTCCAAATCGTATTTCTCATCTTGTGTGTCGATTTAAGTCGAACGTTTTTCATAAACTTTATATTCCTTAAGCGGAAGCGCAAAGATAGGTTTTAATTTGCGGGGAATCCAAAGAAAGGCTAAGGTATTGGATCGCTTTTTAAGGTTGTATCTGATAAACGACAAAAATAAAAAAAGGTGAGGGTTTCTGCATTTTGCCAGGAGGCAAAATACACGAATATTACTTGTTGTCTGTCAATGACAATCCTTTCAATATCCAGGTGAAACCCGGGGCAATACGACTTTACGATTTCCATTAACATTTTTGGTACCCTAAAAATAAAAGCGAGCTCCTGACCTTATGGCTATAGATCAATTACTTTCTCCCTCGTTTGAAAATCTTAGGGTACAAAAAATCCCTAAATTTGGTTGAAAACCAAAATTAGGGACGAGTCATTTTCAGGTTTAGGATGCCTGATAAAGAGAGCACATTTTCCCTCTTAGAACCTTTTTTTACTACAGTAATTTTGGAACCCCAAACTTTTAACATATGTTATCAGAATGTGTGAATTAAAAACGGAGTTGAACACTTTTACAATGAATCTGTAATTACTAAAGGAGATTTTATTTTGACTAAGAGTATTCAAAATTTATTTTTGTAAAAAAAAAAGACCATGGCAATAATCATAACCGAAGAATGTATCAATTGTGGAGCATGTGAACCTGAGTGCCCGAACAATGCTATTTATGAAGGAGGAGAAGAGTGGAGAATGTCAGACGGGACCAGTGTTGAAGGGACATTTACACTTGAAACCGGAGCTGCTGTAGAGCCGGATGACGAACAGTCACCCATTTCTGATGAGTTTTACTATATCGTACCTGATAAGTGTACAGAATGTAAAGGCTTTCATGATGAACCACAATGTGCTGCCGTTTGCCCGGTGGATTGTTGTGTGCCTGACCCGGATAGGGAAGAAACCGATGAGATCCTGCTCAATCGTAAAAGTCTTCTGCACGGGGAATAAAGAAATGTCCTCTAGAATTTCCAAAATCCTCCCAGTCTGATTCTTTGGCTGGAGGTACGGATGTATGGTTTATCGGTAATGTTGAATGGTGTATACTGATAATTCATAGTTATTCCCAGGTGTTTCGTCAATTGGTAATTAAGACCTACATGAACTGGGAACTTCATCCGGTTTATGGCTGCCGGGGCCAGTGGTTTGGAGGTGTAATAGAAAAACCTGTTGTTTTCGAGTGGGTGAGTTTCTCCGGAAGAACTGCTGCTGATGGAATTATTACCACCAACAATCGGAGAATATTCGTCATCAGCAAAGTTAGCGTCTAATTTGGCATAATTATCCTGTAGAGTTACGGAACCTGAAAGGTAAACAGACGGGGTTACGCCAGCCAGAATACCTATTCTTGGAGTGAGTTGGTATGTGGCACTAACAGGGAAAGCCAGATAATTGAGTTTAACATTAAGTTTAGATGCGGCCGCATTCGCTGCTGCCAGGTATTCATAATCACTTAGTGAAGGGTTGTTAACTGGTGCATCAGTATTTTCGGTGAATCCATTACTAACACCTATTTCCGGACTGACTGAAACCTGAAAATTAGGGAAGCTCGCATCTACAGTAGCAAGGTTGAGATAACTCTCCGTTTCGAAATCAAGTTCCCTGATCTCGGACTGAAAACCTGACCCAACAGACAAACCCCATTTTGACTTTCCAAGCCGTTTATGGACAGCGGCTCCTGCTTCATACCCGGTAAGTGCCAAAAATGACTCACTTTGGCCATTGGCGTAGATAAGAAAATCAACTTTTTTAGGTTTACTCCCTCTTGGAATCCGCACTGGGGTATCACCAAAAGACAATGATTCCTTTGAGTAATCAGAAATCTGGAAACCCAGCGTTCTTATGGATTGAACCAGATCCTGCCTTTTAGATATAGCCGATAGCGTTATTTCCTCTTCGGGAAGCACGCCAATCGTGGGAACACTTTCTTCCTTTAGGGTTGTTAATTGCGGGTAATCATTTGGAATGGGGTTCAGGGCCAAAGCAGACTCTTTTGTTGGTAGTTTGGCCGAAATAACATCAGAGTTTTGGTTACGCGATTTGGGACTATTGTCAGATTTGGTTTTGGTGGAAATCGCCTGGTTTTTAGAGGCAATATTTTCGACTATAGTTTTAGCAGTTTTGTCATCTGTGTCAAGTTTATCAATGGAGTTGTTCTCATGTACAAGGTTTTTTGCTTCAGTGGTTGCCATCTCATGCCTGGCTGTGTTTTCAGGCCAAAAAACAATACCTGCTGTAACCAACAACAGAATACCAGCTGCCCTCCAGAACCAGATAATAAATCTCCTTCTGTCCTTTTGTACAGGCATCTCACGGTCAAGAATGCTCTGCATTTCATGCCATGCCTTTTCCCTGAACTCAGGATCCATATAACTCTGTACTTCCTTATCCTGCATGATGTTTAATATTAAGTTGCGATGCTACCAATGATTTCAATTTTTTTCTCGCTTCCGACAAGTACCATTTGGATGTGCCAGGGCTGATATCCAGCTTGTCTCCGATTTCAGCATGAGAAAACCCTTCAACGGCAAACAGCCAGAAAACCTCTTTGGCGGTCCCCTTTAAGTGTTCAATCAATGCAACAATATCTTCGTAATATAATTTGTTCAGTACGGATTCACTCGTTGGTCCGTCCTTGTCATTAATGTCCAGAAACCGAATACTTTTTGAGGTTCGTTTAAAATGGTCCGCCAGACTGTGAAATACCAATCTTCTGATCCAGCCTTCAAAAGACCCTTTAAATGCATAGGTGTGCATCTTTTGGAATACCCTCAAAAAACCGTTGTTTATTATTTCCAGAGCTACTTCGGGGTCTTTGGTATACCTCATACACATGCGCATCATGGCAGGGAAATACTTTTTGTAAAGTATCTCCTGGCAACGGCGATCATTATCGATACAGCCCTTGATCAGTTCAGCCTCTGTTAATGTTTTTTTACCAAACATATGTATGGTGCAATAGTGTAATTAGGTTCCCAGGTTGTTATTAAAAAATTATTCCGGCGCTCATGCTTATCCTGTGATACAATGCATCTACTATGGTGACATCAGAATTAAAAGTTGATGTTCGTTCAATGAATTGTTGCTGGAATTTATAGCCGAATTCGAAATATATATTTCCGGTTTTATCACCTCCAAATCTATACCCGATCGATGGATTCAGCATAAGTCCTCCTTTAGCCTGTGTAATTCCAAATTTTTCGTTCTCAAAAGCAAATCCATAACCGGCCCGCACTGCATAATAGGGAGAATTGAATTTTTTGTACCAATACCCCCGGACTTCTCCAAAGGCAGGATATAATCCTTCCCCTTGCCGGGAAGAATAATTATCCTTTCCTATTCCTACTCCGAGGCCAAAATGTCGATTAAACATATAACCAGTGGTTGTTGAGAGTCCGATCCCCATCTTGAGATAACTCCCGGAGCGACCACCAAAACCAGAAAATCCAGTGGCATTATACCAGCCTGTTTCCCGGAAAAGGTATTTTCTTTTCTTTTTTTTCTTTTCTTTTCTGACCGGCGGGGGCGGAGCGTATTGTTGTTTGTAGGGTCTTTGGTCAGAAGGGCTGGTCTTTTCAAATTGCTCAATCCTTTTTATGTGATTGTCAGCAATGGTGTCCAG
>QQUB01000316.1 GCA_008501835.1 Bacteroidota bacterium | reverse complement strand
CGGAAGGCCGGAATTTGAGCAAATACCCATAATCACCAATAATTAACGAGAACCAGACATATCCATTATGGTCTACCAATATATCCGATACAATAGTAAAATCATTCCCTCCAAGGACTTCTTCAGGAACTCGTATCCAGTTGAAATCCAATGAGGCATTTTTTAATTCGTCCACCTTTATCGAGGAAGTATAAAAATCCCTTTGGCCTCGCTTATTCAAATGTAATACACCCGCATTTGAGCTAATCATCAAACTTCCATTCTCTAATTCCCTAATACGGTCAAACTCGAATACAAATCCATTCGGATTATCAATCAATGGCCGCCAGCTTTCCCCTTCCAGCATAAACACCTGCCTTGGAGAAACGGCATAAATACTTCCATCTTTGGCAGCATATACCCGATTGACAGGCAAATCATTCAACCCTTCTTCCTCCCTTCCGAACAGTTTCCACGAATAACCATCGTATTCGTAAACACCATCATTGACCGCAACCCATACCTTTCCATCAATTCCCTCTGAAATATTCCTAACCCCTTTGCCTTCCAGCTCAGGAAAGTGTTTCCATCTCCATGATTCTGACAGCGGATTCACCACCTGAGGAATATATGGTTGCATACCAGACAGATCAGCATCCACCATCACCACCATAAAAAAGCTGATGAAAAAATACCTTATTAAAGGAATTGATTTCATTGTTTGTTCGAATGTCTTTTTCTGATTAGTATCTAAAATAGCAAAATTAAGCTAAGCTTTACAGCCATGCCCTATCTTTTTCCAATCATTTCTTTTTCAAAAATAAAATTACCAAAGGATTTGGCATAAAAAAAATGCATGTTAACTCCTGCGCTAGATATGTTAAATTATGAATAGTCAAATAATTGCCACAAAGCTAACTTAGCAATTGAGAATAAGTCTCTGAGCTGAAAACGCCAAATAAAATAACAGGATTTACTTCCTCCACAATTAATACAAAGAAATGAAAAAGACAATCTGGGCTCTCCTAGCACTATTTATTTTCGCAGGCTGTAAAAAGAACATCAATGAAACAACAACGGTAGAAATTACCTGGGATACCATGACGGAAATCCTGGATCAGATAAAGGCTCCGGTTTTTCCGGACAAGACTTTCCTGATAACGGACCACGGTGCCGTCGCCGACAGTACTGTTGATTGCTTACCTGCCATTATGAATGCCATTACCCAATGTAATGAATCAGGAGGTGGAAAGGTCGTAATTCCTGAAGGTACCTGGCTGGTAAATGGTCCTATTCACCTCAAAAGCAACGTGAATCTTTTTATTTCTGAAAATGCAACCGTCAAATTCAGTACCGATCCAACAGATTACCTACCGCTGGTTTTCACCAGATGGGAAGGAATGGAACTCATGAATTACTCTCCATTGATCTATGCATTCGAACAGGAGAATATTGCCATCACCGGAACGGGTACCCTGAACGGAATGGCTTCCAATGAAAACTGGTGGCCCTGGTGCGGAAAAGACAGTTATGGCCATCAAACGGGACAACCCTCACAAGCAGATGAAGGAAGTCGTCCCCGGTTATTGAAATACAATGAACTGGAAACTCCCGTAGCAGAACGGGTATTTGGAGAAGGCAGTTTCCTCAGACCGAATTTCATACAACCTTACAAATGCAAAAACGTACTTATCGAAGGCGTTACGATCAGAAACTCTCCCATGTTGTTCATACATCCCGTTTTATGCGAAAACGTTACAATTGAGGCTGTGCGTGTAATAAGCCACGGCCCGAATAGTGATGGGTGTGATCCGGAAGCTTCAAAAAATGTATTGATCAAAGACTGCTATTTTGATACCGGTGATGATTGTATCGCATTAAAATCTGGAAGGAACCAGGACGGAAGAAGAATTGGAAGACCAGTAGAAAACATAGTTATCCAAAATTGCATTATGAAAGACGGTCATGGAGGCGTAGTGATTGGCAGTGAAGTATCCGGAGGGGCAAGGAATATTTTTGCTGAAAATTGTCAAATGGACAGCCCCAACCTGGACCGCGCGCTCCGCATCAAAACCAATAAAACAAGAGGAGGTACCATTGAAAACCTTTTCTTCAGAAATATCGCTGTCGGGGAAGTCAAAGAAGCTGTCTTTAAAGTAAATATGCACTACCCGATTTATTCCAACCCCGATCAGGACTTTATACCCGTCATTAAAAATATCTTTATCGAGGATGTCAATTCCTCCAAAAGCAAATATGCCATTTTGATCAATGGTTACGACGATGAACATCCGGTAACCAAAGTACACCTTAAAAATTGCCATTTTGACGGTGTACAGCAAGGCAACTCCATCCAGTTCTGTACAGAACTGAACCTGGAAGAAGTCTATGTAAACGGAGATTTACAGGACTGACAAATTATTTATAATCAATTAATTAAAAAGAAATGAAAAAACTTCTACTTGTTTTATCAACTATAATATTCACTTGTATTGGCAATGGTTTGACAGGACAGTCCCAACCTGTAGGATGGGCCAGTCTGAATGGCGGGGTGACCGGTGGTCTGGGCGGTGACGTTGTAACCGTGGACAACAGGGCTGAATTTATCGCCTATGTATCTTTCAACGATGATCCAATGACCATCCTGATCCAGGATACGATTGAGCTTGAACTGTATGAAAGGGTAAAAGTAAGAAGTAATAAAACCATATTTGGTTTTACTGAAAACGCCATGATCAGATACGGCGGACTTGAAATTGAAGGAAATAATGTGATCGTCCGTAACCTTATCATTGGAGATTTTTATGACGGAGACTGGTCAGGAACCACCCATAGTACAGATTGTATGACCATTTTCGGACAAAATATCTGGATCGATCATTGCTGGATGTGGGAAGGAGCAGATGGCCTATTGGATATAAGAAGCGGAAATGGCAACATTGCCGATTACGTTACTGTTTCCTATTGCCGGTTCAGCAGCCACAACAAAGTAACACTGGTTGGATCAAGCGATAACAGCACCCAGGACAGAGACCATCTTCGGGTAACCTTTCATCATTGCTGGTATGACGGAACCGTTGGTAACGGTTTACACCAGAGGAATCCAAGAGTCCGTTTCGGAGATGTCCATGTTTTTAACAACTATTACGAAGCTATTGGATCCTATTGTGTTGCGGCAAGAATAGAATCCGATATTGTTGTGGAAAACACCTATTTCCGCGATTGTCCTGATCCACATATTATTGATGATTGGGGGGAGGGTCTGGAAGATCCCGACCTGGTAGCTATTGACAACGTATATGAAATATGTTCAGGATCTCAAACTACCAATGGAGAAGCCTGGGTTCCCGTGGATTTTTACGAATACGAAGTAACTCCTGTCATGGAAATTCCTGCTTTGGTTATGAGCGAAGCCGGCCCTTTCAACCCAACGGGAAATATTGCTCCGACGGCAGTTAATGATACCATTGATTACTCTAATATGACCGGAGGACTGAACATTTTCGTTACGGAAAATGATCTCGACCCAGATAGTGATGATCTGCGAATTGCACAGATTGAGAGTATGACTGCAGGAATTGGCTTTGTCAAGGAAAATAAGATCATTTACGCCCCTCAGGCAAATGGAACCGGAGTCGATACCATCACCTATACTGTTGTGGACACCGAAGGTGGAATTGATACAGGATACGTATTGATCTTCCACGATGGTCTGAATTCCATCAATGAGGTGGAAGGCAATAGCGACAAACTTCATGTTTTCCCTAACCCTGCTGATGATTTGGCTGTCCTGGAAGTTCTTTTGTCTGATAATTCCTCAATAAAGATAGAAGTACTGGATATTGACGGTAGAGTTATTCTTCGAACGGAGGATATGGTTCACTTCGAAGGTAAAAAGTTTACAATGGATACCGCTTCACTGGAGTCCGGTATGTATCTGATAATTGTGGATAATGGACTTCAAAAATATTCTAAAAAATTGATGGTGACCCATTAAAGAAATTATTCTTCCAGGATGTCAAAATACACTTTCATACTAGGTTTTTTGTTGATTGCCGGACAGATCAGGGCGCAGGTTTGGCAGCCTGATCTGGGAACGGGGCACTACCGTAACCCTATTATCTACGCCGATTATTCTGATCCGGATGTAGTCAGGAACGGTGATGATTTCTACATGGTTTCTTCCAGTTTTAATTGTGCCCCGGGCCTTCCGGTTTTGCATTCGAAAGATTTAGTTAACTGGAAAATCGTCAATTACGTATTTCAAAAACAGATCCCGGAGGAGACCTTCAACAAACCACAGCATGGAAATGGAGTCTGGGCCCCTTCCATAAGATTCCCCGACGGTTTTTATTACATCTATTACGGCGATCCTGATTTTGGGATTTACATGGTAAAAACCAAAGACCCAGAGGGACAATGGGAAAAACAACATTTATTAA
>QQUB01000155.1 GCA_008501835.1 Bacteroidota bacterium | reverse complement strand
ATGGAAATTTACATAGTTCAGTCAACAGCAAACAGTTGGCGGAAGCAGTTTAAAAAGCGATGCTTGTCGAATTTTTTAATTGTCTCCCTTTGCCGGCTGATGTTACCTGACTACTTGACAAATATGAAAACGAAAATTGACTCAGAAGATGTTTTAAGATGATTAATTAACTGAAAATCAAACTTTTAGTTAGCGAGTTATTTTAAAACAACTTCTAAATAAAAATTCTAATCAAATCAATCGTATTATGAAAAAAAACCTATTACTCACCTTTATGCTAATTGTTTTTGCAGTAGCAACAGGGTGGTCTCAGATTACAGTTTCAGGTACAGTTACTTCCGAAAGTGGTGAAACGCTTTTCGGGGTAAATATCCTGGAAGCTGGTACTTCCAATGGTACAGTAACAGATTTCGACGGAAAATTCGACATGCGTTGTGCAGAAGATGCTACCCTCGTTTTCTCTCTCACAGGTTTTGAAACCCAAAATATTGAAGTGGGAGGCCGTACAACGATCGATGTGGTAATGGCGGAAGGTGTACAACTTGACGAAGTTGTAGTTACTGCCCTGGGTATCTCCAGAGAAAAGAAAGCTCTGGGATATGCCATCACAGAAGTGGATGGCAGTGAAATTTCAGAAGCCAAGGAAAGTAACGTTATCAATCAGCTTGCCGGTAGAGTTGCCGGTTTGACAATCACCCAATCTGCAGCAGGTCCGGGTTCCGGATCACGTGTTATCATTCGTGGTAACAACTCTTTGGGTGGTAACAACCAGCCATTGTATGTCGTTGACGGTATTCCTATGGATAATACCGGTTATGGTTCTGCAGCAGGTGCTGGAACTGCCAATTACAGCAGAAAGGATTACGGTACTGGTATTTCCGACTTGAACGCAGATGACATTGAGTCCATCTCCGTACTGAAAGGACCTAACGCAGCAGCACTTTATGGATCAAGAGCAGCCAATGGTGTTATTCTGATCACTACCAAAAAAGGTACTGCACGCAAAGGTTTAGGCGTTTCTTACTCTGGACACTTTGACATTTCAAGTCCAATGATCCTGCCTGAATTACAAAACGAATACGGAATGGGTACAAACGGGTCTGTTCCTGATGTTTATGATGACTTAATTGGAGCATCTGGTTCATGGGGTTCCAAACTGGATGGTTCTTCTCAGCCTTACTGGACAGGAGAAGGAGACACCAAAGCTTATAGCGCACAGCCAGACAATGTGAAAAACTTTTTCCGCAATGGTACAAACTGGGTGAACACACTGTCTTTTGAAGGAGGAAATGAGAACTCTTCTTTCCGTTTCTCTTATTCCAATACGGATACTAAATCAATCCTGGAAAACTCAGGACTGAAGAGAAACAACTTCAACTTACGTGCTACCTCAAGAATGGGTGACAAACTCACACTTGATGCCAAGGTGACCTATTTCCAGCAGGAAGCTAAAAACAGACCAGCTCAGGGTACAGAAGGTATTATGGCTTATGTTTATGACACGCCAAGAAATATACCTATTGAAGATCTCCAGGATTATCAAAATCCTGATTTCAGCCCAATTTCCTATAATGCATTAGGAAGTAACCCATACTGGATTCTTTACGCAGACAGAGATGATGATACTCGTAACCGTATCCAGGGTTTTGCCAAAGCTACCTACCAACTTACAGAAAACTTGTCTATTTTCGGTAGAATCGGTACAGACTACGTTAACCAGAATATCGAGTATGTTGCTGGTTATGGCCACTGGTTCTGGACTAAGGGTAGATTTGCTTTCAACGATTACAGAAATTCTGAAACCAATGCAGACATCCTGTTGATGTACAATGGTAGATTAACAGATGATATTGGTTTAACAGTAAATGTTGGTGCTAACAGAATGTTAGCTACAAACTCTTCACAAGGAGTTCGTGGTGATGACTTTAAAATACCAACAAAAGCCACTGTAACCAGTGCAAGTAATGTAGTTCCAACTTACAATCAGCTTACCAAGAAGAGAATCCACTCTGTATACGGAAACGCTTCTTTGAGCTTCAAGGATTTTATCTATCTCGACCTTACTGCACGTAACGACTGGTCTTCAACACTTCCTCAAGACAACTGGTCTTACTTCTACCCATCAGCAAGTTTGTCAGTAGTATTTAGTGAATTACTGGAGTCAGATTTCATCAACTATGGTAAGGTTCGTTTCAGCTACGCCAACGTGGGTAGTGATACGGATCCATTCCTCTTGTTGAATACTTACAGCCTTGATGGAGACAGCTACAATGATCTTGTAGTACTTTCAGCCAGCTCTGTTCAGCGTAATCCTGACCTGAGACCAGAGCAGACTTCTTCTTTGGAATTTGGTGTTGAGTTCAGAGTAATGAATAACAGAATTTACGGTGACTTGTCTCTTTACCAAAATGAGACCATTGACCTGATCACCACAGTTCCTGTTGCTCCGGCCACTGGTTTTTCATCCAAGTTTACCAACGTAGGTAACATCACCAACCAGGGTGTTGAGGTATTGTTGGGATTCGTTCCTGTTAAATCATCAGATTTCAACTGGGATGTTTCTTTGAACTTTGCTAAGAACAAAAACACTTTGGTTGAATTATTTGAAGGTTTGGATAACTTCATCTTCAGTACCAACAATGCTGGTAATGTAACCGTTCAGGCAACTGTAGAAGGAGCTGAAGTAAACGGTGAAATAGTTGAGAATGCCGGTTTCGGTGACATTTACGGTGTAGATTACTTAAGAAATGAAAACGGTGACATCATCGTTAGTGCGGAAGGGTTCCCACAGAGAACAAGTGAAAAGGTATACCTCGGAAACTACCAGCCTGACTGGGTTGGAGGTTTGAGTAGTGCCTTGACTTACAAAGGACTTACGTTCAGTTTCCTCATTGATGCACGTATCGGAGGTCAATTATACTCTGGAACAGATGCAGGTTTAGACGCTTCAGGTGTTTCTACCAGTTCTCTGGAATATCGCGAATCAGGTATCGTAGTACCAGGGGTAGTAAATACCGGTACAGATGAAGATCCTGTATGGACTGCTAACACAACATCCATTACAGCTCAGGAATACTGGGGTAACTATGCAGGAACTCCTTCAAACTACATCTTCGATCAAACCAACATTCGTTTGAGACAGGTTGGATTAAACTACACATTGCCATCTAGCATGTTTGATAATATCTTTATCGAATCTGTTAATATTGGTGTTGTAGGAAGAAACCTCTTGTTCCTGAAGAATGATTTGGGTAACTTTGATCCAGAATCAAGTTATAGTACCAGTAACTTCGCCCAGGGTATGTTGTACTACAACCTGCCTACGCTGAAGAGTTTTGGTGTTAACCTGAATGTTAAGTTTTAATCTTAAAAATCTATTGACATGCGAAAATATAATATAATATTCATCCTCTTCCTGGTCTTTGGGTTTACGGCCTGTACCGAGGACTTTGTGGAAATCAATACAAACCCGAACGCCATTACGGCTGAAGAAGCAAGTGCTGCTTACTTCCTGCCTAAGGCTCAATACAAATTATATTCCCCTGACCGTTACCCATACTGGCGTGGACCTTTGATCCATGCAGATCGTTACGCAGGGTATTACACATTTGGCTTCCACAATAGCTGGTGGAATGATGGATTAGGTTACACTTTCCACGGTGGTTACACAGATGCTACCTGGGCAAATATGTTCGGAAACTATTTCGGTTTTATCAATACCTATCTTTTATTAACCCAGCCTGGAGGAGATTTTGAGAATGAGTTGAGCCACGCAGTTGGATTAATTCTCAAGGGGCTCTACTACCAACAGTATACTGATGTATTTGGTATGATCCCTTATTCAGAAGCTGGAGATCCTGATATTCTTTTGCCAAAGTTTGACAGCCAAAAGGATATTTATAAGGGGGTGCTTGCTGACTTGAATACAGCGATTGATGTTATTGGTGATGCTGAGAAAACAGGTGATGGTGTTGAAGATATTTCAACCAACGACCTGTTCTTTGCTGGTGACCTTCAGCAATGGAAAGCATTTGCCAATAGTTTAAGATTACGTATTGCTCTCAGAGCTCTTGATGCAGATGGAGACGACTTCGCTTCCGGTGAAATCAATAAAGCGCTGGCTGAAGATCTCCTCGAAGCCGGAGATGGAGCCGTTATGATAGAAGATAACGAAATCTCAGAATGGAACGCTTGTTCTTATGGAGACATCTGGCATGCGTTTGGTGCCGGTGGTAACTGGAAATTGAGTCAAACACTTGTTAACTACCTCAGAGATTACGATGATCCTCGTTTGAGTATTTATGCTAAGCCAGCTCAAGGTGGAACGGTAACAGTAGTTAGACCTGATGAGACAGAAGATCCTGAAGGTTACACATTGTTCCCTGTAAGAATAGCTTATATTCTTTCTGTTTTGGATGAAGCAAATGTTGATTACACCCTTGAGGACAATGATCCTGAATATTCTCTCACTATGGCTGAAAACACTTACTATGTAGGTCAGCCTACCAGATTGAATGGACAAATCAAGCCATTGGCGAGATATGAGATTTTCTCTGATCCTTCAGATTATATCCTAGGTGAAAGCAAAACCGATCCAAATGTTGCTCCGGAGATGGTTATGACTACCGCTGAGGTATACTTCCTCAGAGCTGAAGCAGCTGTTAGAGGTTTCGGAAGTGAAGATGCTAATGAAATGTTCCAGAATGGTATTCGTGCATCCATGCAATACTGGGGTGTTGACGACGGTGCTATTGAAACATACATCGGAGCTTCAGACCTTGCTGTTTTAAACGGTGGTGATACTGAAAATCTGGAAAAAATTGCTATTCAAAAATGGATCGCACAATATACAGATGGTTTTGAAGGTTGGGCAACTGTAAGAGATTCTGGTTTCCCTACTCAATTATCCGCCGGTGTTGAAGACGCTGACCTCTTCTCATTAGGAGATATCAATGGTGCATACCCACAGCGTATGCAGTATGGTGGTAGCGCTTACAATACCAACGGAGCCAACGTAGATGCAGCCAACGCAGCCCAGGGAGATGACAAGCAGGATACGAAATTGTGGTGGGCCAAATAACAACCATGCAAACAAACCAACGCTTAAACCACTATAAGTTATTAGAATAAAATCCCGCGGGGTGACGACCAGTCACCCCGTTTTTATTTAGTACCTTCAAATACTAAAGGAGCATGATAAAATTTGACTTCGAAACCTGCCTCCCGTCGTTAGCAGGCGAGGTTGGAAATTCGGTGTTGGAGATTCAATATTCTGTCCAGTTTTTTTTCAGAATATTGAATATGGAATACTGAATATTGAACATCGAAGTTTATTGAGTTTTGGTCAAAAGCCTACTCTTCAAGTTTGAACAACTCCTTTTTTTAAAACTTTCCCCTCCTTTTTTTAATTCAATAATCAATACTCATGTTCAGAAATCTATTTATACCAATAATTTTTACCAGCCTGGCCATACTTTTTTCTGCCTGCCAGGAAAATAATACCGTAGAATTCGATCCCTCCTATGATATCATTCCATTGCCGGCACAAATGGAAAAACAGGAAGGTTTTTTCACAATATCAACCGATACCAAAATCGTCACTGCAACTGACAACGAAGCATTGGCAAGCCTTGCCGGTTATCTAAAAGAAGCAATAAAGACCTCCTACAGTCTGGACCTTGAAGTTTCCGGGAACCCTGCTGAAAACAGCATTATCCTGGGAATATCTGAAAATGAACTCAATTCCGAAGGATATATCCTTGAGGTAAAAACCAATGGAATTAATTTATCTTCCAAAGAACCGGCAGGAGTATTTCGGGGAATTCAATCTATACTGCAATTAATGCCGAAAGACAAACCATATGTTTCCAATGTGACAATCACCGATGAACCTCGTTTTCCCTACCGGGGTATGCACCTGGATGTGGGCCGTCATATGTTCCCGGTGGAATTCATCAAAGAATATATCGACTATCTGGCCAAATACAAATACAACACCTTCCACTGGCACCTTACCGAAGACCAGGGTTGGCGAATAGAGATCAAAAAATATCCAAAACTCCAGGAAGTGGCTGCTTATCGGAATGAGACCCTTGTGGGACACTACAGCAACCAGCCACAAACTTATGACGGGCAACGCTATGGTGGGTTTTACACTCAGGAAGAAGTAAAAGAAATCGTAGCCTATGCCACAGAAAGACACATCACGGTAATTCCTGAAATAGAATTACCAGGGCATGCCCGAGCGGCTCTGGCTGCATACCCTGAACTATCGTGTGACGGGCAACCGGTCGAAGTGGCTACCAAATGGGGGGTCTTTGAGGAAGTATATTGCCCAACGGAACGCACCTTTGAATTCCTCGAAAATGTATTTATCGAAGTGCTGGAATTATTCCCTTCCAAATACATCCACATCGGCGGAGATGAATGTCCGAAAACAGCCTGGAAGAAGAGTAAGTATTGTCAGGATCTCATTTTGGAGCAGGGCCTAAAAGATGAGCACGAACTTCAAAGTTATTTCATCCAACGCATTGAAAAATTTCTTAACTCCAAAGGAAGAAGTATAATCGGTTGGGATGAAATACTGGAGGGTGGACTTGCTCCAAACGCAACTGTAATGTCCTGGCGCGGAATGCAGGGAGGTATTGATGCTGCTAACATGGGGCACGATGTAGTCATGACCCCGACCTCTCACTGTTATTTTGACTACTACCAGTCAGACGATCCAAACGAACCTGTAGCCATTGGTGGTTATTTACCTTTGGAAATGGTCTATACTTTTGAGCCTATGCCTGAAGATATCGCTCCGGATAAAAAGCACCATATCCTGGGTGCCCAAGGCAATGTCTGGACGGAATACCTCAAAACACCCGAAAGTGTTGAATATATGATATTGCCAAGAATGCTGGCGCTCGCAGAAGTGAACTGGACTCCGGTGGATAAACGGAATTACGATGATTTCACAAAAAGACTGGAACCACATATTCTCGGATTCCAGGAAGCTGGTGTCAATACAGCTAATCACATGTTTGACGTAAAGTCAACGATAACTTCGGGTAAAGGTGAAGGTGTTGGGGTACAACTCATCACGGATTCACCTTCTCCTACCATTCGATATACACTGGATGGAAATGCAGTGGATGGTAACAGTGATGCTTATTCTCAGGATATTGCCATCGAAAATTCCGGAACCTTAAAAGCAGCTGCATTTAAGGAGGATCAGCAGGTAGGCCGAGGTCTGGAAATCGACTTCAACATTCACAAAGCTGCAGGAAAAAAGATAACTCTCGTGCATTCTCCTGCGGAAAAATACAGCAGTGGCGGTCACGGAGCCATCATTAACGGAGTAATGGGAAGTGATTCCCGATACGGCGACAAGGAATGGTTGGGATTTGAAGGAGAAGATTGTATTGCAACTATTGATCTTGGTGAAGCCCAGGAAATCAATAGTCTTCAATTCAAGTTTTACAATGGGCAGGGCCAATGGATCTATCCTCCTAAAAAGGTGGAAGTATTCACGTCCGATGACGGAGATAGTTTTACTAAAGCAGGTGAATTGGCTGAAATTAATGCAGAGGGGAAAATCTGCAATGTTCAGCTAGATCTGGAAGCAATAAATAGTCAATATCTGAAGATTCACATCCACCGGCATGGTACTATTGAGGAAGGCAAGCAGGGTGCGGGCCACGATGCCTGGTTATTTGTTGATGAGATCGTAATTGAATAGAATTTAAAATGCACGCAGATTCCGCAGATTCTCGCAGATCTTTTATCAGCGTTTATCAGCGAAATCTGCGTGACATTACCTTTGCATCACTGATTTACCCCAAAACATCCTCCATCTCAATTCCCAATTCCTTAATACTGATCTTTCTCATTTCTACTTTTCTGATCTTCCCGGTAACAGTCATTGGAAATTCATCGGTAAATTTAAAAAACTGAGGAATCTTATAGTGAGCAATATTCCCTTTGCAATACGCTTTAATCTCTTCCGGAGTAATGACAAATCCATTCTTCGGTTTAATCCAGGCCATTACTTCTTCACCAAATTTTTCGCTTGGCACACCAATCACCTGAACTTCACTCACCTTAGGGTGCAGATATAAAAACTCTTCAATTTCTTTTGGATAGATATTCTCCCCTCCCCTAATGATCATATCCTTGATACGACCTACTATGTTCACATATCCTTCGTCATCCATGGTAGCAAGATCTCCTGAATGCATCCAACCATCCTCGTCTATGGATTCTTTGGTCTTAACCTCATCATTCCAATAACCAAGCATTACACTGTAACCTCGCGTACACAATTCCCCCTTTTCACCTCTTTCTACGGTTTCAGCTGTTAGAGGGTCAACGATCTTAACTTCGACATGTGGGTGCACCTGGCCAACTGTACTCACACGTTTATCAAACGGAGTATGTGTTGGTGTTTGCGTACTGACCGGACTGGTTTCCGTCATACCATAGGCAATTTGCATGTCAGTCATGGTCATTACGGTTTGCACCTTTTTCATCAGTTCCGGCGGACAAAGGGCCCCGGCCATGATTCCGCCTCTAAGGCTGGTGAGGTTAAAATTGTCCACTTCAGGCAAATCGAGCTCAGCAAAGAACATGGTAGGAACACCGTACAGGATTGTCGCCTTTTCGCGATCTGCAATTTCCAAAATAGCCAGAGGGTCAAACCCCTCACTGGCGTATATTACCGTAGCCCCATGAGTCATTGCCCCGAGGTTGCCAAGTACCATTCCAAAACAGTGGTATAAAGGCACAGGAACGATCATTCGATCCTGGTCATTCAGCTTTAATGATTCAGTTACAAAATATCCGTTATTAACAATATTATAGTGGCTTAAAGTAGCCCCTTTGGGGAATCCGGTGGTACCGCTGGTATATTGAATATTGATGGGATCTTTAAAATGCAGAGACGATTGCCTAGCTGCCAATTGGGTGTCACTAATTACCATACTCTGATCCATAAAATCGAACCAGGTAAACATTCCAGGTTTTGCAGAATTATCCAGGGAAATGATGGTGGCCAATCCGGGAACCTCTTCAGCTTGCAGTTGTCCCGGTTGGCAGGAATTTAATTCAGGAAGCAACTCATACAGCATTTCAGTGTACCTGGAATACTTAAATTCATGTGCCGAAATAAGCAATTTACACCCTGACTGATTTAAGGCATATTTCAATTCATGGAGTCGGTAACTCGGATTGATGTTTACCAGTATCGCTCCCACCTTTGCTGTAGCATATTGTACAATGGTCCATTCTGCGCGGTTTTGAGACCAGATTCCCACCCTATCGCCTTTTACTACCCCTTGAGCCATCAATGCTTTGGCACATGCATCTACACGTTTTTTGAGATCCTTATAAGTCCATTTTAAATCCTGGTGGACTACAATGAGTGCATCATTTTCGCCATACTTTTCGGTGATTTGATCAAAAAGATCACCGATGGTAACTTCCAGCAAAGGCACAGAAGTGTCACCGGCTGCATAACTTAGATTTTTTTGCATCAGAGCGTAATTTTGGTTTTATTCAGTGATGGGACACGACATAGATGGTTAGGGCTGCCGGAAGTGGAAAGTGCATTTTATCAACCGGCGATTACCGATCTTTTGAGGGTGCCACATCGCTTAAAAATTGAACGATATATTTTAGCACTTTTTCTCTTTGTTGAAAATGGGGATGGTGACCGCAATCATTTAAAATGAAAGTTCGAATGGGTCCTTTGGTACATTTTTCAATGCGTTTTATCTGTTCAGGAGAAGTATATTCATCCTCATTTCCATGCATGGCTAATATACCAATTTTTATCCTTAAAATCGACTCTTCTACGTTAAATTTTCCAAACCAATCAGCTGTCCACGTGTCACTCCAGGCGAAGAATATTTGGCTTGTCTTGTTTTTATGAAATCCCTCTAAAGCTTTTCGTAACTTTGAATTATCTTCACAAAATTTTTGACGGACCTTCAAAATTCCTTTTGTTATCTTCGATTCGTGAAAAACATTGGCGGACAGGGTAATAACTTTGACTAAACCAGCAGGATTTTCACCTGCATGAATCAAGGCAATAGTTCCCCCTTCACTGTGACCAATCAAAATATAGGAAGGAATTGCTAAATGATCTACTAAGGTTGACAACTGTTCGGCTTCAATATGTAAATAATCAATCTCTCTTTGCTCTGTCATTGGAGAAGATTGACCATATCCCGTTCTTTCGTATAAAAGCACATCAAGTCCTGTTCGAAGAGCAATTTCGTCAGGAAAATCCTTCCATTGTGGTATGGATCCGAGGCCTTCATGGAGGAATATCAAAACCGGGTAATTCGACTTTGAACCATGCTTAATCCACCGACAGAAAAGATCATCTTTTCCTATGCGGGTAAAAAAATCTTCGTGGATTAATTTTTCCTTCATACTTTTTGAATGAAGTTTGGAATGTTAACCGCCAGGATAGCAATAGAAGCGCAAGGTTCGCAAGGAGTTTTCATTTTAATCTATTTTACTCATTCCTCTTTCTGTGATAGCAGTTATGCTAAGGGAGGGATTCACTCCCGGATTGGCCGAGATCATTGAACCGTCGAATACGAACATATTTTCATAACCGAATACCCGATTGTTTTTATCGATGACTCCTTCACTGGCATTTTTGCCCATTACCGCTCCACCAAGAATATGAGCTGTTGAAGGGATACCGCTTACAACTTCGGTAAACATCACGGTGGGTTTTGCCTTTATTATTCTGGCATATCGATTAGCCATTTCAGCAGCAGCTGGAATAAAAGCTGTCGGAGCCTGGCCTTTCTCAATTTTGGTTTTCATTCGAAAAAGGCCTTTCCTAAACTTCAGTGTGCTGTCGATATGCTGCATGAACAAAAGCACTGCTGTCCTGTCGCTGAAATTTCTGGTAAAATACACCTTTAACCAGGCCAATGGCGCGGTGAAAGGAATAATCAATAATTTTCCAAATCGTTTGAGCCAATTGGGTTCACTGACCATCGGCATCATTACCAATCGCCAAAATCCGGACCCCTCCCCATACCTTACCGGTTCCAGGTGAGAATCTTCATCTACCTCCATGATTGACCCGATGGCAATTCCTTCAGACATCACTTTTTCTTTATCGCTGGATACATTCATGATAAGGGATTCATTATTTGAACGCACCATGTCTCCTACTCTGGGACTTAAGTTAGGTAGGGATGTTTTTTTAAGTTTTAATAGCAGGGGAAGAGTGCCCAATACTCCTGCAGCAAACACCACTCCTTTACACCTGATGCGCTGACTTTTCGAAAACCATATGGTAGATTGTTTAAAAATCACCTCATAGCCCTCACTTCCATTATCACTTAGAGGTTTTACATCCTGCACAACATGTTCCGGCAGAATATCTACTCCAAGTTTTTGTGCCAGATAGAGATAGTTTTTGTCTAAAGTATTTTTTGCATTGTGGCGGCACCCGGTCATACATGCACCGCAATGGATACATCCTTTTCTGGCAGGCCCTTTACCTTCAAAAAAAGGATCATCTACCTCCTCTCCGGGTTCACCAAAATAAACAGCCACCTTGGTAGGTTCAAAGGAATCCGCCTTTCCAATTTCCTCAGCTAATTGTTTCAAAGCCAGATCGCTTTCCGTCAGTCTCGGATTTACATCAGCCCCCAGCATTTTCCAGGCAAGATCATAATAAGGAGCCAGTTCTTTTTCCCATTTCGCCAATCCCGCCCAGGATCCGTGGTTATAAAAAGCCGGCTTTGGTTTGGGAAGCGTATTGGCATAAACAAGGGAACCTCCCCCAACCCCTACTCCACTGAGAATGGAAATATGCCTGTAAAAACTCAACTGCTGTATACCGAACAATTTCAAAGCCGGCAACCAGAACCATTTTCGGAGATTCCAGTTGTTCCTGGCAAAATCTTCTGATTCATATTTCTTTCCTTTTTCGATCACCAAAACAGCGTACCCTTTTTCGGCTAAACGTAAGGCCGAAACCGATCCTCCAAAACCGGAACCAACAATAATGTAATCGTATGAGTCTTTAAGTTCCATATTGCTAAAGGTTGAGTTACAAATGTATTGATTTAACCAGGTATACAGAATTTCGATGAATGTTAATTCCCGTTTTAAACAAAATAATTATTCCAAATACCTATTTACCAATCGTACACTTCACACTTATTTTATTTTTCTAATTTCAAAATTTGTAAAATCATGCAAAAACTGATGAAAACGCTGTTCGCCCTGAGCATTGTACTTTGCTTTACCGGCACACACCAAATTTACGCCCAGGAATATTCTCCTGTTTCCACTTCAACGGAAGTTGCTGTTCCTCAAGGACTAATTAGCAAAATTGAATTTGATCATACTTCCTTTGATTTTGGCACGATTGATGAAGGAGAAATAGTCACACATGTTTTTACCTTCACTAATGTGGGTGAAGAACCATTGATAGTGGTTAATGCTCGCGGAAGTTGCGGTTGTACTGTTCCACAATGGCCAAAAGAACCTATTCTTCCCGGAGAAACGGCCTCATTTACCGTAAAATTCAATTCTAAGAATAAGCGAGGCAAACGTAATCAGAAGGTTACTATCACCACCAACACGGAACCCCCTCAATCTTTTCTTTATATGACGGGAACCATTATTCCAAAACCAGAAACTTCCCAAAGCAAAGAAAAATTTGAAGTAGATTCCTCTGTCAAAGAAATAAAAGAAGATTGCTTCACCATTTTTCCAAATCCTACAGCAGAAGTCTTTTCCGTAAAGATTGAAGAAACCTTTTATGGGAAGCCGGTTGCCATCACCATTTTCTCGGAATCAGGTCAGTTAATGGCCAGGAAAGAGGTCCTGAGTGTTTCAGAGACCATCAGGTTTGATGTGAATCATTATCCGCCAGGGATCTATACGGCAGTTGTGAAAATTGGGGAGAATACTTCTCAATCGCAGTGTTTTGTGGTTATGGAGTAGTTTTCAGTCTGCAGCCGACAGTCCTCAGTCTATTTTAATAAAAAGAGATCGAAAAAGGTTTCGCCTTAGTAAAGGCAAAACCTTTTTCGTTGATGTCACAAAATTCTATTTGAAATCCGTTTATCCATCACCCATTGCCATAAAGGCGGGAAACAAGCCAATAACATCATCCCAGGATAACCGGTGGGCATTTGTGGGCTTTCTGGAATAGTTTCGAGGATTTGATAATGTTTGCTGGCCTTGTAGTGATGATCTGAGTGTCTGGACAATTCAAACAATAAGGACCGCCCAAGTAAATGATCCGAATTCCAGGAATGTTCGGGTAGCACTCTTTCATAACGACCGTTTTCTTTTTGCTTACGCAACAGTCCGTAATGTTCGATGTAGTTAACTGTTTCCAGCAACAGGATTCCCATAATGGAGGCATGGATAAAGGCAAACAGTCCTTTAGCATTAAAAAAGATAAATATCAGGGCCAACAGAGCCAGTTGAGCCACCGTATAAATGACCATTCTGTTAGACAAAGAAAACCAGTGACTTCCTTTTTTATTAAGCCGCTGAGCCTCCAGTTGCCAGGCCTGAATATAGCTACCCACCTGTGAACGGAACCAAAAAACATACAACCATTCCCCTTTCCTGGCGGTAGCCGGATCATCAGGAGTGGCGACGTTATAATGATGCCCCCGATTGTGATAGGGAAGGAAATGTGTTTCGAGCGAGGACAATAAGGAAATCTCTCCAAGTAACTGCTCCAAACGATTAGTACGATGTCCTAATTCGTGTCCGATATTAATACCAAATACTCCACACATCAGTCCCATCGAATGAATCCGTGCAACATATTCAGGTGTACCAATTGGTGTATCCTGAATGATGATCAAAAAATAAATCAACATCCCTATTTGAACAGGCACAGTAAGGTATAACAGCCAATCAAAATACCTGTCTGATTTGGCCTTCTCCAACTCCTCTCCTTGCAGATTGTATTTGTCCGGCTTAATAAATAGCTCCAAAACAGGCACTAAACCAAAGAATACAATAAAAGGCAGGAAAGCCCAAACACCTGAATTATTAAAGGCAAATACAACTACAACTGGCAAGGTAAAAATGCCCAAATATCTGAGTTTCCTCATGTCTGATCTTTGTTGATAGAAGGTCTAATTTCGAATTCTATTCCTAAAACTATAAAAAATTCCTTGAATATTCTTCTCTAATTCCCCTTCAAGTCTACCCATTAATCACATTTGTGTTCATTATTTCAACCCTCTATTCGTGCATTAGTGGCTAAAAAATAAAAGGCGACCCTTTTGGGCCGCCTTTACTACAATTTGAAAAAAGGTATGTAAATAGTTCTATCTTAAAATACCGCCATGTAAGCAGGGAAAATCACAGGGTAATTGTACCATGTGCGGTATCACAATATTTCTGGAATAATCGTCAGGGATGAGGGTTATTCATGCTATGAAAGCATATCTGTAAGTGTTTCACTGTGAATGGGATGCAGAACGTGCATCAAATGAAAGCATTAAGTTACTATTATATTAGGGAAAGTGCAAGGATTTGGGTGGGAAATTGGGTGGGGAGGAGTTTTATAAACCATTATCCGCATAAAATAGATTTTCGTATATTGCGTATGTAACATTGGTTGGTACTGCTTCCAATTTCAATTGTAAAAGGAAACCCTGATGCATCTGAAAATATTAAATCATCTGTTTGGAAAGATTTCTATTTCAATTCTTCCTCTTCTTTTTGGGCCTTTCCTTTTTTCTCAACCAGACCACTTCCATTTTGATCGTTTAACCATTGAAGACGGATTACCCAATCCAAGCGCATTAAATATCACTCAGGACCACATAGGATTCATTTGGATCAATACTTTCATGGGAGTAGCCAGATATGACGGGTACCAAATAAAAACCTATATTCCTTTCGCTGTTGAGGAGGAATCGATCAAAAACAGAGAGGTACAAACTCTTTTTGTGGACAGTGAGGGAATAATCTGGTTGGGAGCCGTGAAACCTGATGTTAAATTATGGAAATACGAACCAAAACTAGATGAATTCGTCCCTTGTTTATACCACCCCGAAAGGGATACTCAGATAATTCATTCAGGAATTTGCTCCATTCAGGAAGACCATCTTGGGAGATTAGCGGTAGCTACTTACGGACAAGGAATATTCATTATTGATAAGAGCGATCTATCCAATTTATCTATCCTTCCTTATCAAATACTTGATCATGATCCGAATGACTCATCAAGCCTGCCAATTAATGACCTCGAACCTGGCATGACCAGAGATCCATCCGGAAATATCTGGATACCGTCAATCAAAGGCATTTCCAAATTTAATGCTAACAACCATTCATTTACAACCTTTCAATTCTCCAGCGACACGTCCTCATATGCCAATTGGTGCCTAAATCTCAAGGCCGACAAAGAAGGGAACATTTGGGTTCCAACCATTTTTAAGGGACTTTATAAGTTTGATCAGTCAACTGAAACCTTCACTCATTTCGAACATGATAATCAGGCTTCAAATACGATTCGGTCCAACAATACATTTAATATCCTTTTTGATGCCTCTGAGAAAGGATGGATAGTATTAAACAGTGCCATTGATATTTTTTCTCCTGAGGAAAATCGCTTTTCGCCTGTACTGTTCCGAGATGACCAGAGGAGGTTAATTGATTTTTCTCACCCCATTAACACCGTTTTCAGGGATTATTCAAACAATATTTGGATAGGTTCTTGGCAAAAGGGGATTTATAAATATAATCCTGACTCCAAACCTTTTCAGGTTTTCAACCCAGTTAAACCCTATTTAGGAAATAATTCCGAATCCGACATTACAACCCTGACGAATGGTGAGGAAGGAACAGTTTGGATCGGAACTGCCCAAAGCGGTCTTTTTAAATGGGATCGAAACCTCAACGAAGTTCAATCAATATCAAATTATTCACAAACTCCTCAGAATACTCCCTACATCCATAGCCTATTTTGTGACAATAAAGGCAATATCTGGGTTGGACACAAAAATGGCCTGGCCAAATACAATCCGAACTCAAAACAGTTCCATCACATCTCAGGAATCCCTAATAACGGCTATCCAAAGGTATTCCTGGAAGATCACCAAAACAGAATCTGGATCAATTGTTTTGACAAAACATTTGGTTACGTTGATAAAAATGGAACAAACGACTTTATTCCCCTCAATCTTGATTCTCCAGAAGCGAAATTGTTGACCAGTACCCTTTGCATGGAAGTGAATTCAGAAGGCATATGGGCCGGGACTAACCAGCAAGGGTTAATTCGAATTGATCACAACACTCTTGATATTAATGGATACATATATGATTACGGCGTTCATGATATCCACTTTGACCGAGAGGGCAAGTGCTGGTTGTCAACCCATAGCAATGGATTGCAGCTTTTTGACCTTGAATCAGAGGACATTACCCCATTGAAGGATTCCCTTAGTTCACACCTGAATTACACTCGTACCATTCTTGAAGACGACAATGGTTTTCTCTGGATTATGACTCCGAAAGGAATTGAGGTATTTGACCCTACTAACGAATTTATTTTACACGCTTATTCCAAAGAAAACTGGCTAAATCCATCTAATAACTGGATTGGGGAGGCCACAGGGCAAAAATCTTCCTCTGGGGAATTTTTGTTTAATTTCCCTTCGGGAATTCTTCTCTTTCACCCCGACAGTTTAAAAATTGATTCATTTCCACCTAAAATAGCCTTCACAGGTTTGAAAATTGCCAATCAGGAAATTCATCCCGGTCCTGAATCACCTCTTCAAACACATATTGCCTATACCAATAAAATGGAACTTAGCTACAACCAAAATGACCTGAGAATAGAATTTGCAGCTTTACACTTCAAAGACTCCAAACAAAATCAGTACAGATATGCATTTACAAATGGAAACAAAACAATCTGGCATGACCTTGGCACACGGAATTATATACATTTTAACGGATTAAGACCAGGTAATTATACGCTTTGGGTAAAAGCTGCCAACTGTGACGGGGTATGGAATGAACAAGCCATTTCCCTTGTGATAGTTATTCATCCCCCCTGGTGGTTTTCTCTCTGGGCTATCATTACTTATGGGCTTATTTTCGCAGGAATAATTTACGGTTTCTATCGATTTCAACTCAACAGGAAAGTGTCCAGAATTGAGGCAACCAAACTTCGGGAACTCAATGATTTGAGGACAAGACTCTACACCAATATTACTCACGAATTCAGGACTCCGCTCACCATTATTTTGGGAATGGTAGAAGAATTGAGGTTACGTGTTACCGAATCGGGGAAACAGGGTTTGGAAATGATTACAAGAAATGGTCAACAGTTGCTTAAGCTGGTCAACCGGATGCTCGATCTCTCCAAACTGGATTCCGGATTTTTACAACTTTCCCCTATTCAGGCTGATGTGATCCGG
>QQUB01000630.1 GCA_008501835.1 Bacteroidota bacterium | reverse complement strand
CATTACGAATCCTTTGGTTATGCGAGCCCCATGGTATTTCTCGATAAAGAATATTGGTCCTATGACAGACCCATTTTTCCAATCATTGAATTGATGAAACACCGGGAAAATCTGGAAAATCTCGACCTGGGCATTTATGATGATATTGAAGAGGTAATGGCGCATATCGACAAGTTCGTTTAAAAAAGAATCTCTAATATTATTGTTTTCATTCTTAACTAAGCTCATTTGATTTAACCCTTAATATACCTCGCTGGCGGGGTCGGATCCATGGAAAAAAGGTGACTTTTCCCATGGTGATCCGGGGGTGGACTACAGGCTGGAAGAGGTTCCACCCCCGATTTTAAGTCAAAAAGTTTACACTTTCCAACTTAAAACCGACCCCGCCAGCGAGGTACATTACAATTCTTCCATTTCATTTTACATCAAAATGTTCCCTATTTTTAACAAATAAAGGAAGTAAGTGATTATACCCATATTAACCATTTATATGTCATTGATGCATCCTAACCTTAAACAAACACATCTTCATTGTAGATGAAGTCAGTAATAAAAATATCAATAATCCTCTTTGTAAGTCCATTAATCGGATGGGGGCAATTAGTGATTGATTCCTTGCAAGAATATGAAATTCTATATTTCTATGAGCCTGTTTACAGTGATAGCGATTTTGAATCATTCAAGAAAAATTTATTATCAAACTCCAAAACAGAAAATGATAGTTTAAGAATAACAAATCAAGTCAATAAGCTTAAAGAAATTCAACAAAAAAGATTAGATAATGATACTGCTCAATTATGTCGAATCTTGTTTGTTGGAGAACCGATAGATTTTAAGATTGAAATTGATGATAAAGAACTGGAATTCAACAAACCAAACTTTACCAAAATAAAAATTCCAGATTGTTATCCTCATTTTGAAAATCAATGTGAAATTGCTTCATATGCTAGATCAAATAGAAACCTTAAGGTGAAACTTAAATCAAAAAATTTGAGCTTTGATTTTAATTTAGATTTGTCCTATTCAAGGATAAAAATAGAGAACAACACTAATATACCATTATTGGAAATCACGACTAAACCAAATCCAGAAGGTGGACCGCCAATTCCAATAGAAAAAATAGTGACTGGGAAAGGGGCAATAGAAATCAACCACAAATGGTCAAACTAAAAAGACATATAACATGTGACGATGGTGATCATGCTTCCTTCGTCAGCACGACGCATGTCACTAAACCGTTAGACAAAAAAGAATCCCGAATTTCAACTACGCAAAATTCGGGATTTCCTTTATTAAAAAATTCGTGCTCAAAATCTGTTATTCAACCCCTACGAGCTCTGGAACAGCAACCTTTTTCCCCATCATTTCCCACAATTTAAACCCGCCGGGAATACTTACAATTTTGCTGATACCATTTTGCTTGAGGATCAATCTGGCCAAATAGCCTCTCAATCCTTTTTGGCAATAAAGAATTAATGGTTTTTCCGGATCGATTTCGCTGATCCGCTCCCTAAGATCATGCAGCGGAATATTTACAGCGCCAGGGATAAATCCTCTGTCAAATTCCCTGATCGTACGTACATCCAGGAGGTTATACTCTTCCCTGTCTCGTTGCTGCATATATGCTTCAAACTCGTTGATATCCATTTGAGCACACTTATCTTCCAGAATGTTTTCTGTCACAAAGCCTGCCACGACAACCGGGTCTTTAGCCGGAGAGAAAGGCGGAGCATAAGCAAGATCCAGATGGGGAAGATCCGTCACTTTTAATCCTGCATAGATAGCTGTACTTAATACATCGATACGTTTATCAACCCCTGTTTCACCAAAGATCTCAGCTCCCAGAATTTTATGCGTATCGGGGTGATAATAGATCTCCGTGATCATTTCTTTTTTACCTGGGTAATACCCTGGTGTGGCTCCGGCAATACTGAGCGACTTTTTAAAAGGAATGCCTGCGTCTTTTAAACCTTTAGCATTGAGACCGGTTCTGGCCATAGTATATTCAAACACCTTGACAATAGCCGTTTTATAAGCACCCTTAAAAGTAAGATCTGCCCCGGCAGCATTTCCTCCGGCAGCCCTGCCACCTTTATTGGAGTGAGTCCCCAATGGAAAATAATCATGTGCTCCGGTCTGAAGATTTTTTACTGCCACATTATCTCCGGCCGCATAAACGTCCGGGAGGGTAGTTTCCATTTTTTCATTGACTATCAAGGCTCCATTCCCAATATGTTCGGCACCGTTTTTCACCAAAAGATCTGTATTTGGTCGAATACCTACACTCATGATCACAAAATCAGTCTCAACAAATCTGTCTTCGTCAATGTATACTTTGTCGATCTGGTCACCCCATGTACCCATTTCCTTTACGAAGGTTGAAGTGATCACTTCAATACCTTTTTCTTCAAGCACACTTTTAGCAAAATAGCTGAACTTTGGGTCCCACATTGGCAAAATCTGATCAGATCCTTCGATCAGGGTAACTTCCTTGCCTGCTTCTATCAGGTTTTCGGCTACTTCAACCCCGATGAGTCCTGCTCCCAGGACTGTCACATGTTCGGCCTCATCATCCATAACCTCCTTCATGATCTTATCATAATCCTTCAAGCTGCGGCAAGTAGACCAGTTTTCCGTTTTATCCAGGTTTTTAATCGGCGGGACAAAAGACTTTGCTCCTGTGGCAAAAACAAGTTTATCGTAACTGTATTCTCCTTTAGAGGTGATCACCACTTTGTTATTAACATCAACATCAACTACTTCCTCTTCCAGCCTCACATCGATATTAAACCGCTCCCGCATCAAATCAGGTTTAACCACTAAAAGTTTTTTTCGGTGTTCAATAACCCCTGAAAGCGCATAAGGAATTCCACAGGTGGCATAACTGATATTGGCACCTTTTTCAAAAAGAATGATCTCAGCATCTTCATTTTCCCTTCTGGCTTTGGCTGCCGCCGAAGGTCCTGCTGATAAACCTCCGACCACTATTATTCTGCTCATGATTTAGTTATTTTAATGAGGTGCAAACATCGTACAGGTTTGATTGCCGGTCAGTAATATGGATCACCAAATACAATTTTTTTATTAGTTTTTTTCACCCTGCTCAACAAAACAATCTTCTCCTCCAGGATTAAATTCAAAAGATTACCCAAGCAGGGATTATCCAACATTGAAATAATCGTTATTTTTATTATCTGAAGATTAATACTTCTTCAATTTGACGTAAATTTTGGTATTACCAATCCCCTATAGAGCATGTTTAAGTTTTTATTAATTGAAATCAATTCTTTATTCTGAACAGTATTCCAACGGTAACGGAAAATTGGATAGTTGGAAAATTGGATAAATGAAACCAGTCATCCATCCTTCCATTTTATCCATTCTTCCTCTCGAATTAGAATAAGGTTATGTGGATTACAAAAATCTTAAATTAAATCCTGCCGGCTGACCGCAGGAAGGCAGGTTTTAAGTATAATATTAACTCAACTTTTACTTGTAATGAAAAGAAGTACAAGGAGGGAAATAGCCAAAGACACTTTAAAATCACTAAAGCAAGGCTATTACCTGAATGGTCAGGGAAAAACCATTGGTCTGAAATCGAAGCATAAATTTTCCACACAAAACACTGAATTCTTTCTTGGAGATGATCTCGATAATCTGCTGGAAGAATTAAACGATGAAAAAGCCTTTAAAACAGCCTACGAGGTAACAGGCGAATCCACTCTTGCTGCCATACTCCGGTTGCAGGCAGAGCATGAAAATTTACTGACCCTGAATTTTGCTTCCGCGAAAAATCCGGGAGGCGGGTTTCTCAACGGAAGTCAGGCTCAGGAAGAATCTCTGGCCAGATCAAGTGGATTATATCCCTGCCTGCTCAATGCTGAAAAGTATTATATGCTCCACAGAAAAATTAAATCTCCTTTTTATACGGACAACATGATCTATTCCCCTATGGTGCCCGTATTTAAAAACGATGAAGGAAAATATCTTGATGAACTTGCTTTTACCTCCTTTATAACTTCTCCTGCAGTTAACGCGGGTGTAGTGAGAAGGCAGCAACCTGAGCATGAGGGTAAGATCGAAGGTGCTATGAAAACAAGAATAAAAAAAGTACTTGCTCTTTCCAAAAGCAAAGGTCATAGTATCCTGATCTTAGGTGCCTGGGGGTGTGGGGTCTTTGAAAATGAACCCGAAATGATTGCTCGTCTTTTCCATGAAGTACTGGAGACAAAATTTTCGGGTACATTTGAAAAGGTAGTTTTCGCGATCTACTCCAAAGATGAAAAATATTCAGAGCCGTTTAAATCCTTATTTTTGTCATAGGCAAAACGGCATTCTGCTTTGTATTCCTCCAATTCAGAAAGGATAACCATTTCTGAGCTGGTTTGTTATTCCTAAACAAGAAATAAAACGTTCCCCTCCATAG
>QQUB01000025.1 GCA_008501835.1 Bacteroidota bacterium | reverse complement strand
AACTTACCGCATCAATGAAAAGGCAATTACTTCCCGGATAAAGACTGTAGGCGCCTACGATGGCTGCCAGCCGGTCTTTTCCCAGTGTGCCAGGTGTTTTATACAGATTTTGGACAGGTAATGGAGTGTGTTCATTCAGTTCGAGATAGTAATAATTTGCTTTCAGGGTTTTAACAAGGTTCTCATCCAAACTTTTTGCAACTGTAGATAAGATGATATTTTTCACTTTGTGGTTGGTTGCCAGCCCCATTATTTTTTCAGGAGAGATATCTTCTTCAACTTGTCTGAAAACTAAATTGTCCCCATCAAAAACGCCGATTTTCATCCTGGTATTACCGATATCAATTGCTAAATTCAAATTTTGATACGCTTGATTTACTAATAAGACGGCTGTTTTCCCCTAACTGTTTATTAATAACTTGTTAAAGTTTTTCTAGTTAGACCTTACAAGTTTCTGGTTACTGGCCTTATTAACCAGCAACCAGCAACCAGCAACCAGCAACCGTTTAATGCTTAAAATGACGCGTTCCGGTCATGACCATGGCCATGTCGTGCCCGTCGCAATAATCGATGCTCAATTGGTCCTTGATGGAACCTCCTGGCTGAATGACAGCTTGAACCCCGGCCAGATCGGCAATTTCAACACAATCCGGAAATGGGAAAAAGGCATCAGAAGCCATTACTGCTCCTTCAACATCAAATCCAAACTGTTTCGCTTTGGCGATAGCCTGCTTCAGGGCATCAACTCTGGATGTCTGACCGCAGCCCATTCCGATCAACTGTTTGTTTTTGATCAACGCAATCCCATTTGACTTAAGATGTTTTACAGCAATACTGGCAAACAGTAAGTCATCTACCTGAGCATCAGTCGGGGCTTTTTTGGTAACCGTTTTTAAATCGGCTCTCATATCCTGCTTCAAATCAGTATTCTGCTGGATTACTCCATTGAGCAGACTCTTGAATGAGTTCTGGTTCCTATGGAAGGATTTAATTCGAAGAAGGATTCTCTTTTTCTTTTTCTGTAAAAACTCAAGCGCATCAGATGCAAAATCAGGTGCGATGAGTACTTCGTAGAATATTTTGTCAATTTCCTGGGCAGTAGCCAGGTCAATGGTACTGTTGCTGATCAAAATTCCACCAAAGGCAGAAATGTTGTCACCTGCCAAAGCTGCTTTCCAGGCCTCCAAGGTGGTGCTTCTTGTGGCCAAACCACAGGAATTGGTATGTTTAAGGACGGCAAAGGTTGGATCACTGGTTTCAAATTCTGCCATCAGGTTTACAGCTGCATCAATATCTACCAGGTTGTTGTAGGAAACAGCTTTTCCTCCCAGGTTGTCGAAAATATCATCCAGTTGCCCGAAAAATTGTGCATCCTGGTGAGGGTTTTCTCCATAGCGAAGGGTTTGAGCTTCTCCTACGCTCGATTTAAAGGCAGTAGCTTCACCTCCATCAAAGTAGTTAAAAATGTGGGTATCATAATGAGAAGAAACACTGAAAGCTCTTCTGGCAAGATTCTTACGATCTTCGAGGCTTGTGCTTCCCTCTTTGTTTTCCAATAATTCTAAAAGAATAGAGTATTCTGCTTTAGATGGAATAACAACTACATCTTTAAAGTTTTTAGCAGCAGCTCTGATCAGCGAAATACCTCCGATGTCAATTTTTTCAATAATGGCGTTTTCGTCATCCGTTGAAGCCACCGTTTCCTCAAATGGATAAAGGTCAACGATAACCAGATCAATTTCAGGGATTTCATAATGATTCAATTGCTCGAGATGGTCGGCTTCACGTCTTGCCAATATGCCCCCAAATACTTTTGGATGTAACGTTTTAACACGCCCGTCCAAGATCGATGGATAGGAAGTAAGCCCTTCCACGGTTTTCACCGGAACACCTTTTTCCTCAATAAACTTTTGAGTTCCCCCTGTAGAATATATGGTCACACCCAGTTTGTTCAGAGCATGAATAATAGGTTCCAGTCCGTCCTTATGAAAAACGGAAATTAATGCTGAATTTATCTTTTTGACAGCCATATCTAAAGTAGAAAATTTTTGGATATTTTTTTGAAAGTGCAAAGGTACGGAAGGACGTTAAATTATTTTACTCAAACAGCAATTTTCCATTTATTCGATTTACTTTTGCACTTCATGAAGACAAAAACACTAAAAAAGGATAAGGTTAATGTAATTACCCTGGGGTGTTCGAAGAATCTAGTCGATTCTGAAAACCTGATCACTCAGTTAAAGGGCAATGATTTTGAGGTGGTTCACGATTCCAATGAAGAGGACCCGAATATTATTATTGTCAATACCTGCGGATTTATTGACCTGGCCAAAGAGGAGTCTATAAATACTATTTTACAATATGCCAAGGTCAAACAGGAAGGTAATATTGATAAACTATATGTAACAGGTTGCTTATCTCAACGGTATAAAGATGACCTTGAGGAAAATATTCCTGAAGTGGATGCCTTTTTTGGTACCCTTGAGTTACCGGGATTGCTGGCCACGCTTAATGCAGATTACAAACATGAACTGATTGGTGAAAGGACGATAACCACACCGATGCATTATGCCTACGTGAAGATATCCGAAGGTTGTAATAGAACATGTTCCTTTTGTGCCATTCCACTGATGCGGGGTGGTCATGTTTCCAGACCAATAGAAGAGTTGGTTCTCGAAGCACAAACTCTTGCGAAAAGAGGCGTAAAAGAATTATTGCTCATCGCCCAGGAATTGACTTATTACGGTCTTGATATTTATAAGGAACGAAAGCTGGCCCAACTGCTCGATGCCCTGGCCGATGTGGAAGGCATTGAATGGATTAGATTGCATTATGCGTATCCTTCCAAATTCCCGGAGGAAATATTTGAAGTCATGGCCCGCAGAAAAGAGATTTGTAATTATCTCGACATTCCCCTGCAACATGCCAGTGATAATGTGCTCACCGCAATGAGGCGCCAAATAACAAGGGCGGAAACAGAGGCCCTGATCGAAAAAGCCAGAGAAATGGTACCAGGGATTGCCATTCGTACTACCATGTTGGTTGGCTTCCCAGGTGAGACTGAAGCTGATTTTGAGGAATTGTGTGAATTTATTCAGGAAATGCAATTTGAAAGGCTGGGAGTGTTCCAATACTCTCACGAAGAAGATACCAGGGCCTATGAAATGGAGGATGATGTACCTGCTGAGGTAAAAGCAGACCGGGCCAATAAGGTTATGGAGATCCAACAGGAAATTTCCTTCCAAAAAAATCAGGAAAAAATCGGAAAGACATTCCGTATTCTTGTCGACCGGAAAGAGGGAGGTTATTTTGTAGGGCGTACAGAAAGCGATTCTCCTGAAGTGGATAATGAAGTATTGGTGGACGCCAAAAAGTTTTATCTGAGAATAGGTGATTTTGCAGAAGTCCGGATCATCGATGCGATGGATTACGATCTCTTTGGAGAATTGGTCGCTGCAGACTGATAAGGAGCGATATCAGAACAAGGACAGAATAGCTCTTCATCAAAGATGACTTAATTGCAAATAGTTTTAACCACAGGGGACACAAAGGTAGCACAGGGTGCACTGAGGATTTTCTGAAACATTTTGAAACAAATCTGAAACTCTTCAAACCAACCTTGAACTCATTGAAACTTTTGAACTCCTTCAACTCCAAAACCCTGAACTAAATTATCATGCTGAAAAATACAAGAACAAGTGTCTGGATAGTGGTTGCCATCATGCTCGTACTGCTATTCTGGCGATTTCCGGATTTTTTCAAAAACCCCAATAGCAGGGTAGTGGAGCCTTATGGAGATGGTTATAAAGCCTATATGGTTATTGTCAACCATGCCAAATACGATTCGACGTATTCTCATTTTGAAGGTATGAATTATCCTTATGGAGAACATGCTGTTCCGGGGGTTACTCAACCACTTTTCTCCATTTCTATCAATTTTTTAAGACAAAACCTCATAGATCTTTCGGATTATACCATTGGTATTATTAATATTTCCATGATGTTGGGGCTGCTGCTTTGTGCTGTTTTTTGCTTTTTGATCTTTAAGCGTTTGGGACTTCCTACCATTTACAGCGGCCTGGTTGCCATAGGTCTCGCTTTTTTGAATCCTCAGATGGAGCGTATTGGTTCTCATTATGGTTTATCACATCCCGAAGTGGTGCCCATGATCCTGTATTTCTTAATGCGGTTTGAAGAAACCCGGAAAATGAAATGGAGTGTGGCCGTTGGACTTACCTTGTGGGCCTATTCCCTCATTCATTTTTATTACTTCGGGATATTTGCTTTTGCCCTGGGAATATATTTCTCCTGGACGACTTTGCGGGATAAAAATTTTGGAGTAAAGGTAATTTTGAATAATCTCAAGCACTTTGCGGTGCAGGTGCTTGTGGCCATGGTCTTCTTTTTGTACTGGATCTATTGGCATGATCCT
>QQUB01000179.1 GCA_008501835.1 Bacteroidota bacterium | reverse complement strand
TTATTCGTGTATTAGTGGCTTTTCCTTTTAAAAGAAACTTTTACCTCTTGAAGTCAAAAATCCATCCGCTGAGGAGCAATATTCATACGCACTCCTCCGCCCAAATAAAACACCTTTTGATCAAGCTCATCCATCTCACTGTTTTTTGTGCGATAGAATCCTCTTACATCCAAAAACAGGTTATGTCTAAGCATATAACTCACATCCAGCCCTGCCAGCATAGTACGTGCCTGAACACCCTGACCAATCTCGTTTCCATACTCCTGGACCCTCGTATCGTAAGACAATAATATATTATTACCCCAGTTTTCGTCAACAGTATCTTCTCCAAAAATTGCACTGATCACGCGGGCTTCAATCAACCATTTTTTATGGAAACGGTATCGTCCTTTTATGATCCACTCCCGGAAGTTGGCTCCGAGCGGATGAGCGAGCGACTGATCGTAATGGGAATATGGAGCCGTTTCATCTCTGAACGTATAGGTGTATGGTGTAACGCTATTGTATTCTGCCTGAAAATCGAGATGATCAACACCGAGCACATCGTAATATTTAAGCCCTAACTGAACTCCGTATTTATTGGCCCACCATCCATCTCGTTTTATGAACAATTCATCAAATTTGAATTCATCCAGCATTAATTGTCCGTACAACTGAAACCTTCGGAGGAAATTCCAACGGCCGTTCAACCCTATAAGAATATTGTCAGGACTACCAATGCTGTGTTCTACCAGGCGATAGAGGATCACTGGATTCAAATACTGAAATTCAAAATGGTTTGCTCTACTGAAAATGACCGTTTCGAAAAACCCTAATTCAAGATTCGGTAAAGGTCTGAAACTGAAATAGTGAGCAGCCATATATTTTTTATTGACCAGGTTACCACCAAATTGGTAGGTTCCTTGTGTCAGTTCGGCAAAGAGGTTTTGATAATGGAACTTCCATACCCTCCAGTTAAATTTCAGGTAGAAAAAATTATTGGAAAAATCTGATAAAAGCAGCGACCTGTACCCATTTCCAATAAAATGCTTTCCATAACCGATTTGCATCCCCACATGTCGGGTGATATTATACCCTAAATAACCCTGACCGTTAAGAAAATCATACCCATTCTCAATATCAAACAAACTACTTTCATAGGGCTTCACAAATCCCTGCCCTGGGATGTAGTTGTATTTTTCAAATCGATCATTGACATAATCTGGAAAACCTGCCTGGGTCTCCTGGATATTCATAAAAAAATACAATCGGTCATCCACCCCGCCCCGGACCTGAATCCCTCTGAGATTGTAAAAAAACAAACCCTCAGCACCTGAGGCCATATTGATATCCAACAATGGATTCACCCTGATGTGAAAATATTTATCGTTGATATCAAAGAAATTAGCAGGAGTCTGGTAAAAGTATTTTAGCAATGGTCGCTTACTCAAAATAAACCTTGGATCAGCGCGGCTGGCCTCCATCTGGGTTTTATCAGCAAGGGCTGCTGTTTCTCTTGTTCCTAGTAAAGTTGTGGCAAAATGTCCAATGCCTAACCACTCGTTATTATCCAAATATAGATATTCAAGGTCATTGTTATCCAGGGAGGAAAGCTGGATATCAGCCGTATCTAATTCAAGGGCAAAACGGATGGCGTCACTTCGGTTCCAGCCTTTAATGGCAGCATGATAGGGAGCAGCCAGGCCAGTTTTAACCTCTTGCCTGTCGAGGATGTGATAGGCCTCATTTCCCAATGGCAATAAGCTGCCCTGTGCCCATAGCATGGCCGGGAAAAAGATCATCAGGAACAGGGGTGGCAGTTTGTTCATCAATATTCATTTTGACTGGCAAAGGTAGGGAAATTGTCTTTGTTTTGTACCTTGGGAACCCTAACAAGTCGTTGGACGACTTGCAAACAACAAAATTCATTTTTCAAAATACAACAGTCAAATTTATCTATGGAAGCATTCTTTCTCGTTAAGAACGGAAGCGCGGATGTTGCTTTTGAGCGACGAGCGATCTCATTGAAACAGCCTGAAGCTCTGGAAGTCGCTATTGAAGTGGAAGCCTTCGGTTTAAATTTTGCTGATGTTACCGCCCGCCTTGGGCTTTATCGAGATTGCCCTCCTTTACCAACGGTGGTTGGCTATGAAGTGGTGGGGCGTATTACAGAAACAGGAAGTGATGTGAATAACGTCAGCAAGGGCGACCGGGTGATTGCTTTCACTCGTTTTGGGGGATATGCTACTCATGTGGTAACCGATTCCCGCGGAGTTGCCAAAATTGAAGAGGACTATCCGGTTGGTAAGGCATTGGCTCTTGGTGTTCAATATACAACTGCCTATTTTTCAGCAGAGATGGCCTCCAGTCTCAATCCGGGTGAAAAAGTGTTGATTCAGGCTGCTGCTGGTGGCGTGGGAACCGCTTTGGTGCAATTGTGTAAACATAAGGGCTGCAAAATCTACGGAACTGCAGGGTCAGAAGAAAAGCTGGCATACCTGAGAAATCAAGGCGTTGATGTACCGATCAATTATCGAACCCAGGATTTCAGTGAAGTGATCAAAGAGGACCTTGATGTGGTTTATGATTCCATCGGCGGGAGTACCTTCAAAAAGGGGTTCAAACTCCTTGGTCCCGGAGGCCGGATGGTTTCCTTCGGTGCTGCCTCCCAATTGGATGCCGGAAATTTTTTCAGTAAAATCAGGTTTGGGTTATCCTTTGGTTTTTACCATCCCGTCCAGTTTATCATGAATTCCAAATCCCTGAGCGGAGTGAATATGCTTCGGATTGCTGACCATAAACAACATTTGCTGCAGCATGCCATTGAGCAGGTTGCTCAATTAGCCAAAGAAGGAAAGATCGATCCGTATGTGGGTGGAGTTTATCCGGCCAGTCAACTCAATGAGGCTCATACTGCCCTTGAGAAAAGGAAGACAATGGGTAAGATAGGAATTGTGTGGGAGGAATAATCGAAAAATTTAACCGCAAAGACGCCAGGAAGCGCAAGGGGCGCAAAGACAAAAAAGAAAAATATCCTTGCGAACTTTGCGCTTCTATAGCGGCATTGCGGTTAAACCATTTCCAATTTACCATCAAAGCAATATCCCGCAATGATCACAGGAGATAGAGTTTTTACGGATCTTACTTCCGCAGTTATAACACTTGTCTTCGGCTTTTGGTAACAATCTGAATTCCGTTTTCCTGTCAAGCACCCGCTGGTAATCTCCGGAGTCGATCCATTTATACAATTCATTCGTACGGTCAATGGTCCAGTGCTGGTCTCCAAACATGAGACTGATGTATTTGATGGCTTTATTATAACCTCCGGCTTCAAAACCCTGGTAGCTTTTGGCCTGACGTACGAAATGTTCCGTATTAAATTGGTCGTAATGAGTATTTGGCAAACCTGCGATCTTGGAGAGCGCTGAAGTAGCGGCATCAACATTTTGACAGGCTAATAACCCTGCACGATCAGCAGTATATTCAGCCATCCTTTTCCAATTAAGTAACGCTATTTGCAACCCCATGGAAATCAAAGAACTCAGCCCCAGGGTAGCTCCGGCAAAAATATCGCTTAACAGCGGCAGAACAGCCCCAATCTCGTAGTACAAAACGTGTTTGCTTTTAATATGTCCGATCTCCCTTCCTATTACAAAGAGGAGTTCTTCTTCGTCAAAACTTTCAATACTTCCATGACTCAGAGAAATGATCGGATGCTCCACACCTGTGGTAAACCCCTGTAGTTCATCATCACTTCGATAGATGTAAACATCAGGTGGAATACTCAAATTCAAAATTTCCAAAGATTTTTCGAAAATGGCATAAATACCCGGGAAGCTGGCAGGAGTAACACTAATATTGCTACCGGTAATTTGAATGGTAAATATCTTTTCAATACCATATTCATGAAACTTCCTTACAACAGTATCTATCCCCCGGGTGGCTTGCAGTGCATCCAGGGCTTTTTGGTCATAAGGATGCTCGTATTCTCCGGGGGCGAGGTTGTGGAGGATTTTGTAGTCCATAATCCAGGGTTTGGTGTAAAAATTTGTCTGGTAAAGATAAATAAATTCAGTTGCAGGTCACAAGTTGCAGGTTACTGGTTTATTTGTTTTTATACCAACAGGCTAAGTTTGCCGTCAAACACCTTTTTGATCTGGAAATGTAAAATTGGAACTTCAACAAAGAAGTTATAATTGGTGTAATAGATTCTTTCCTGGTTAATTTATGCAATCGCGTACATTCTTTTTGGTATAAAAAAAATCAGGGCCCAACTTGGAAGTCAGACCCTGATTAAGAGTATGTTTAAAAATTTTATTCAAGAATATTGTAACCCCAAAAACATTATTTCATTTCGAGTGGAAGAATGTTCACGATCCCGGCATTTTATACCGCGGACAGGTTCCCGTACCTGTCTGCTCGGCATCGCCAGGCAGGCACAAAGTGTCGGGGGATAAAATGGAAGG
>QQUB01000212.1 GCA_008501835.1 Bacteroidota bacterium | reverse complement strand
ATGATTTTATTTTGGTGAGAAAATGGTAGCGCAAATGTAGTAATTCTCTCAAAGAAAATTACCTAAAAAAGGTCATGATTTATCCATAAAAAATTTGAATAAAATAACCCTGAAAACCAATCAGAGAACCCGCAGCTCCTAACCCGCAACATGTAACACGAATTACGCAAAATGCTTCAACATAATGATCTCCCGGTCGGTAAGATGGCGAAAAAATCCGCGGGGAAGATCCTTCTTGGTAAGCCCTCCAATATAAATCCTGTCAAGACGCTCAACGGTAAACCCAAGATGCTCGAAAATCCTCCTCACAATCCTGTTCCTACCGACATGGATCTCCATTCCGATCTCGTTTTTCCCCTGACCTTGAATGTAGTCAACTGCATCCACCTGGACGGGTCCGTCCTCCAGGGTAAGCCCTTTACGAATGGCTTCCAGTTGAGCTTTAGGCAAAGGTTTGTCCAAAATAGCGTGGTAGAATTTTTTGACCCCGTGACTGGGATGAGTAAGTTTTTTAGCAAGATGGCCATCATTGGTCAATAATAATAGCCCTGTAGTTTCTTTATCTAATCGTCCCACCGGGAAAATCCGCTCTTTAACCTTATCACCGATAATATCCATGACTGTTTTCCGGCCACGATCATCCTTTACCGTAGTAATGGTTCCGCGAGGTTTATTCATGAGGATGTAAACCAGGTTCTCTTCCGGTTCAATTTTCTCTCCTTTAAACGTTACGACATCTCCCTCCTGGATTTGATAACCAGGACGATCAAGAACCTCCCCATTGACCGCAACCAACCCTTCCTTAATAAACTCCGCTGCCTGCCGTCTTGAACAAACACCACAGTGAGCCACGTATTTATTCAATCGCATTCCGACAATCTCCACACGCTCCTTCGCCTGAAGTGGTTTGTTCTTAAATGAACCCTCATTCTTTTGAGGAAATCCTTTCTTTTTACGTGGCCTCGACATAACAATGTTTAATTGAGGCGCAAAGATAAGGATATTTTTTCGTCGGCAGTACTATTTGCCCCCGGCACTACGTGCACGCCCATCGATCCTCAAGGCTCGGGATGTCGCGTTCGCTCCAAGTACCAGTCAGCAAGAAACTTATTCAAGGTTTTGCCTTGTCATTGTACTAACTGAATGATCGTACCTGTTCTGGCTGGAAGATTTAGGGATAATTCCTTCTCTCCATGAATAATATCTTTTCCCCATAGCGGATCAGCGTATTCACCATCAAATTTTGCCGGAAGCTGAACTTCCCTTTCCTCCAAACTGGTGTTAAAAACTGCTATAATCTCCGTTTCTTCATCAAACCGGCTATAGGCCAATATTTCATTTTCATCATCTGCTAAAATGAACTCGAGCTGTCCATCCACTAATACAGGATTTTGTTTACGGATGGCGATCAGTTTTTTATAAAAATCAAACAGTTCATTATCAAACCTGACTTCATCAACAGTTCTTTTCATGTCCAAAGGATGAACAACTTCATTATCAAATTCATAATCAGGCCAGATCAAGGGTTTGCGGGTATCTCCCATGTCAGCACCCCACATGCCCATTTCATCACCGGCCCAGATATGCGGTGCTCCGAGATAAGTGAATTGTTGTACCAAAACCATTCTTTGGGTTTGACGGGTAGTTTCATCCGGACGATAAATTTTATAGCCGGCGTTATTAAATGGTTCAGTTCCTACTTTGTATTTTCCTTCCGAATTGAACAGAGATGTCGCCAGTCTGGGAGAATCATGAGAAGCCGCTACATTCATAAGTGCCTGAGTACTTTGCGGCCTAATTCCTTCCTGTAAAACTTCAAGGCGTTGAACATATTCTGAAACAGCAATTTTATCCGGTGCTTGAGCGAAAAAATGCCTCGTCGGCTTATACCATCGGTAATGCATGACGGCGTCAAAAATATCTCCTTCCAAAAACGGTGCAGGGTCCATCAGATCATCCGGCCATTGCTCCCACCAGACCTCTCCAACCAGGTAGGTTTCAGTATTAATGGACCGAACATGCTTTCGGAAGTCCCGCCAAAAGCCAAGTGGCATTTCTACAGCTACATCCAATCTAAAGCCATCAACTCCATCAGAAGGATCCCCATCTCCATTAGGATCGAGCCAGCGTTTCACAACTGAAAAAATGTGATCCTTTACCGCTACATCTTTTAAATCACCTTCAAAAGCCACTACTTTTTGACTGTGATCGGCATACTCTGTTTCCTGGATTTCAGGCAAATCTTTTACGCCAAACCATCCATGGTAGTCAAACTCATTTTCAGGAGTCTGAGGGTTATCAAAAGAATTCACCCAGTACCAGTCCTTGAATTTTGAATCAGATTGGTTTTCGAGGATATCCTCCCACGCCCAAAAAGCTACCCCCGTATGATTAAAGGAATAATCCATGATCACACGGATACCCCGCTGATGAAAAGCATCAACAACTGCTAAAAACATCGAGTCAGCTGTGGTCCATTGCCATGTCGAAGGATCTGCAGGGTTCTCAGCATCCATCATTTCTGCATCCCTGACCGGATCAGGTCCAAAATTTCGATCGATATGCCGCCAGCTGCGGGCATCATATTTATGATCCGAGGGTGCGTCGTTCAATGGATTGAAATAAACTGCCGTCACCCCCAGGTCTTCCAGGTAATCCATTTTATCCATTACTCCTTTCAAATCTCCTCCGTACCTTCTCGACCGCGATAATTGACTGAAGTGTCGGATGGAGTATCCTGCCATATCCACCTTGCCTTCCAAATGTTCGAAAAACGGATCCGGTTTATACCAATCATGCGTCCATGGAGTTATGGCCCAGTCCTCCGGAATAAATCCCGGATAAGACCCTTCCATATCTACGGGTGTAGGATCATTATTCGGGTCTCCATTTCTGAATCGCTCCGGAAATATCTGATACCAGACCACGTCCTTTGACCAGGCCGGTGGCTGATCGAGTGGCGTGGCAGCACCCACAATCTCTTCCTGAACTTCCTGAGATTGCTGACAACTGAAAAATATACCTGCTGAAAAAACGACGAATAGCATTAAGCTGAAAATCCTCATATTATTGAATTTAAAAAGCAGACCAAAAATTTATTGTTTTGGAAAAGTCACTCTTCTCAAGACTGTGCTTCCTAAAGGTACGAGTTCTGTTTTATTAATTTTTAATTTCGGAAGCTGCTGATTCCACGGGTTTTCTCCGGGTGACAATTCATCATATTCAAACCTCAAATCTTCAGATACAGAAATGCCAACACTCTTGTAATCTTCATTAAGCGGATAACAATGGTAGTCTTTGAAGTTCCCAAACTCATAGTTTTTGATTACTTCCTCTCTGTGAGCAATTGGCAGCGCATACACTAATGGTCCTCTCTGAGCGTAAACCTCCTCACCCACAACTTCCTGCCATTTTGGGTTATGAACAAAGGTCAATGTAATAACATCCCCGGTTTTCCATGTCTTCTTTACCTTGAGCATACCCGCTGATTCTTCCGGAGTAGCACCTGAGACTTCAACCACCACTTTCTCGGACCAGGCTGGTTTCCTAAAATAGAGAGCAAACGTAGCTGGATTATCAACTACAATTTCAAAGGTAATTTTATCGGAAAACGGGTAATTGGTAATCTGATTTATGGAAACATTCACCCCTTCAATATTGGTCTTTAACTCACTCGGTCCATACATGGAGGCCACCAATCCATCCGTTGCTTTGAGCCACATCTGATCAAGATAATAGGGGTAGTTTCTCGAATAATTCGGAACGCAACACACCGCAGGATCACTATGTGTTGGAGAATATTTGTACCGTACATCCTTGTGGGTTTCATGCTCACCGTGATATTGACTGTCCAATTTGTAGCAATTATCTCCCTTCCCATAAGTAATAGCAGTACCGTCCGCATTCCGGAACCCCATCATGCCGTTAAATGTTAGTTTTTCTGCATGATCTGCGTATTTCACATCCCCTGTTTTTTGAAACATGGAAGCAAGGGAATTTCTGAATTCCAACATGGTACAGTACTCGGTATGTGTATAAGTAGGATCCGCTTCCAGGCCGGCCAACCATTCGTTGCCATGACCTGCTCCACTTGGGAGAATAGCTTTCTCAAGTTTGTAAACAGCATTATCATAAGCTTGCTCCAACTCAGGATATCCAGTGTGATACCATGCATTCACGAGCGTGCGGAAATGTTCATAGGTATGTACCCCATGTCCGGTGAATAAAGAATCTTTCTCCACCAGATACGGATACCGCAAATCATTAAAAGCACGATTAATTCCAAATGTTGAAAATGCACGGTAGAGATAAGTGGCGTAGTCCTGGTATTCACTTTTCCCGGTGATCCTATATAGCCATTCGCCCACATCGGCCATCTTCAACCCATGGGTAACTACTCCAAAAGCATTTTTAAGGTTGACAGGGTTTTCCCCCTCCGGACAATAACTTT
>QQUB01000530.1 GCA_008501835.1 Bacteroidota bacterium | reverse complement strand
AGAATTGTTTTGTCTGTCACATAGGTTGGCGTCAACGCGGCTTGCTGGTCGTTAAACCAGATTTCAACGGTATACCCCAGGTCTTCACCTACAATAGCGACCAATGACCCCATAAAGGCACTGACGATGAGTGAATCGGCGGCAGCGGGATCAGTGGAGCGGATGTAATGAACCTCCGGATTTCCAATGTCGGCATTCGGGTCGATCACTGTATCATCATCTTCCTTTAGGCAAGAGGTTGTGAGATACCCCAGTGCCAGCAAAAGGAAAGCAAAAAGTGATAATTTTTTATATGATAAATTCATTTTTAAACATTTTGAATTTTGAAATAGCATTGATCAATTAATCAATTCAATACCGTTCAATACTAGTTAAAATCATATTCTACGGCAGGCTCATCAGGTCCAAGTAAAGGATTCGCCACTACCTCTGCGGAAGGAATCGGCAACCAGAAATGAGACTCATTTACGGTAATCGGATTATCCGGAGGAGTTAAAAGATAGCCTTCAACAGTATTCTCATCTGCAGCGTCAGGTCCCTGATCTCTTTCATAAACATGTTCTTTTTCCATGCCATTCAAATAAGCCAATGCACCAGCAGGGTCTCTGTAATAAAAGCGTTTGATGTCAAACCAATTAATGCTTTCCATCGCAAACTCAACCCTTCTCTCTTTGATCAGATCCTCCCAGGTGATCACTGATTTTCCGGGAAGATTGGCTCTTTGCCGAACCGCATTGAAATATTCAAGAGCCAGATTATCGGAAGTGGATGATGCTGTCCCCATGGCTGCTTCCGCATAAAGGAGGTAAACATCTGCCAGGCGAAGCATGATCTGGTTGATTCTCGTGGCCTGACCTGTAGAAACACCACCATCTGTATCATCATTACTGCCAATAATATATTTCTTAATGCTATTCAATAATGGAGGAGCAGATTCGAGAACCGTATTTGGATCATCAGGATCTCTGTTTACAATGAAAAAAGTATAACCACCATCGTTTTTACGTAACTCGGGATAGTGATCACCCTGTGTCATATAAATTGCCGGCTGACGAGCATCGCCGCCTTCAACCTGCTGCAGGAGATCGTAAGTAGCTGACTTAAACCCACCCCAGCATTCTGTATTTCCAGTGATTAAACTACTTCTTGCCCAGTTTGCCTGACGGCTGTTGCCCAGAGCATAAGAACCTTCCATCCACTGCAAAGCGAATAGGGATTCCTGGTTATTATTCTGATCATATCTGAAAACATCTGCGTAATTAGACATCAGGAACAAGCCACTGTTTTGAATTACATCGGCTGCATAATCCTTGGCAAGATTAAAATTCTCTGCTGATTTTGGATCACTTAGATCAGAAGCCATTGTCACGTGAACCTTGGCAAGCATTGCTTTGGCTGACCATGAAGTTACACGTCCAGGAGTATCAAACTCGGGCAGGTTTTCAGCAGCAAACACCAGATCCCTGCGTACAAATTCGAGTACGTTTGCATGAGTATTTTTTGGCAGCATAAATTCATTACTAACCACCAACTCTGTTGAGTTTTCCACGATCGGAACTTCTCCCCAATATTCCCCAAGAATATAATAAGCCATACCTCTTATGAAACGAGCCTCACCCAGTGCAGCATTAATCACTTCCTGAGAAACATTTCCTTCTGCTGCACGTGGCATATCGTTGATAATGGAATTAGCGTAAGTAATCACCCTGAACAACCCTTTCCATCCGGAGGAAAGGTGAGCATTACCTGAATTAAAGGAGAAATAGAAAAATTGTCCTTCCTGATCCCATGTATGGTACATATCGCCCGACATGCAATCTCCGGCAACCCAGGCAAATTTATCGTTATACCCAAACCACGGAAATCCATACAAAGATGCAGTAGATGCCTTGATCTCACCTTCTGTTTTAAAGAAGTTGTCGGCAGTTAATCTGTCCGCCGGCTCGATCTCGAGAAAATCTTTGGTACAGGAGCCTGTCATAAAGGCCAATACCAAAGTCAGCACCATATATTTTAATGTATTTTTCATCTGAATTAAATTTATTTTTTACAATGAAACCTAGAAGTCAACATCCACACCGAAAGTAATCAGCCTCGGTGATGGATAACGTCCCATATCCACATTCTGAAGTAAAGGATCCTGGTTAAATGCACCGATTTCAGGATCATATCCTGAATAATTAGTGAGGGTATAGAGGTTCTGAGCATTGACATAAACTCTCAGCTTTTGTACCCTGTATCTGGTGGTGAAAGAAGCAGGCAATGTGTAACTAAACCTCACATTCTGCAATCTCAGGTAAGAACCATCTTCAATGAACCTGTCTGACATACGGTTATTACTATTATTGTCCGTTGTAGTAGGTCTTGGAATATTTGTTCCTGTATTTACGAGATATACATTATCAGGATCTTCATCAGAACCATTTTCGTCGTATAATCCAATGTTGGCTCTGTCAGCAACTGTAGAAGCCTGGTTATTGAATACGCTTGTCTGACCTTCAATTACAACTCTTGAATAATTAAGCACGTCCCCACCGTATGCACCATTAATGTAAACGGTCAGCCCAAATGGTCCGTAATTGAATTCATTGTTTAAACCAAAAACAAAATCCGGATTTGGATCACCAATAATGGTCTGGTCCTCAGTAGTGATCTGTCCATCTCCATTAAGGTCTTTGAACTTAACATCACCAACCCAGACTCCCTGGGTTTTATTCATAAGATTTTGACCATATGGATTTTCGGTCGTAATATTTCCGTCACTAATCTGAACGGCATGGTTCAGTATATCGTCCTTGTCTGTGAACAATCCGTCAGCTTCATATCCATAAAACATTCCGATTGGGTTGCCAACACTTGTTTGTGTTGCTGTCTGGAATTCACTGTACCAGTAAAGGTTTCTCCAGTAGATCCTTGAATCGTCATCCAACTCAAGCACTTTATTCTTGTTTTTGGAGAAAGTAAGATTGGTTGTCCAGTTAAATTTCCTTCCTGTGATGTTCCTGGTTGTAAGGGAAAGATCGACACCCTTATTTTCCATCCTTCCAACGTTGGCGAATGGAGCACTGATATCGTCGTAGTTGGTTCCACCCAGGTAACTAGGAATAGACAGCTGAAGTAACATATCAGATGTTTGCTTTTGATAAACATCAATGGTAAAATCAACTCTACCCTGGTAGAGAGACAGATCGATACCAGCATTAAATTGCTTGGTTGCCTCCCATTTAAGGTCAGGGTTTGAAATTTTCTCCAACCTGTAACCAGTACCAAATGGTGTATTAACAGTCAACAATGATGACCCATATAAGTAATTAGCAATGGCCTGATTACCAACCTCTCCGTAACCAACTCTCAATTTGAGGTCATAAATAGCTTCGATATTCTTCATGAAATTTTCCCCACTAATCCTCCATGCAAAAGATCCTGACGGGAAATATCCCCATTTATTATTCGGACCAAATTTGGAAGAACCATCTGCCCGAAGCGTTAAGGTAAAGAGGTATTTATTGTCGAAACCATAATTAAAACGGCCGAAATAGGAAGCCAGAGACGCGGCATCCTTCCATCCGGTAGTTTGTGAAGTTTCATCATCACCCTCACTCAAAACCTGGATATCGTTGCTGGAAAAGTTTTTCTTGGTTACAGTTGACCCTTCCCATGAAGATTTCTGTGCTTCACTACCAATCATGGCTGTCAAATTATGACGCTCTCCGAAGGTAACATTATAGGTCAGGTAATTTTTCCAAATCCAAAAGAAAGAATTTTCTTCTCTTTGACGCAACTGATTTTCATTGTTCTGAAGAACTCCCCAGTTGTAGGTCGGATGAAAAGCTTTATTAAGTGCATGGTTATTATCCATACCAAATTCTGACCTCAGACTTAAGCCTTCAAAGATTTTAACATCTCCGTAGACATTACCCATTAATCGTTGTCGATTGAGGGTATTATTCCGCAGCAATGCAGCACCGACAGGATTAAAACTAATATCAGATGTATTGCTGGTAGGTCCGGCATATTCACCATTGAAATCACGAACAGCTACATCCGGGGGCATTACAAGCGCCTGCATGATAACACCATCCCCTCCGTCATTAAGTGTGATTTTCTCATCAGTATTGGCGAAAGACAGATTCGCTCCCAATTTAAACCATTCTTTGACTGTATTGTCAATATTAACACGTGTGGTAAACCGGTTAAAATTAGAGCCGATTACAATACCATCCTGGTCAAAGTATCCTCCGGAAACAGCATACTGGGTTTTGTCATTTCCTCCAAGAATGGACAATTGATGGCTCATCATTCCGGCATCGCGGAAAATTTCATCCTGCCAGTCTGTGCCATCCCCAAGCAAAGAAGGATCCAGATATCTTTGATTCACCTGTTGATTCAAATCGTTAGCAATTTGAACCTGATAGGATGCGTACTCGGGCATGTTCATCATATCCAGCTTGT
>QQUB01000522.1 GCA_008501835.1 Bacteroidota bacterium | reverse complement strand
GTACTGGTGGTGCATCCCGGATTCACCACTTCGAATATTCGAAACCTGGCTCTGAATTCCATGGGCAAACCCCAAAAGGAAACTCCAAGAGATGAAGATAAAATGATGTCCGCAGAAGAGGTTGCTTCCATAATCGTCAAAGCCAGCATCAATCGCGAAAGGGACATTATTCTCACTATGAAAGGCAAACTGGCAGTATGGCTCTACAACCGGTTTCCTTCCATCACCGACAAGCTAATTTATAACGAAATGGCTCGCGAGCCAGATTCGCCTATATAAAGGGAACAGGGGACGAAATACTATTTTTCCAAAAAATAGTATTTCTTCTGCCCACTGCTGACTGAAGACTGCTGACTGAAGACTGCTGACTGGAGCCTGAAGGCTGAAGACTGAATCACTTCCCGCTATTCAAAATAAGTTGCCGGTAAAACCGGATAACCTGATGGTATCCCTCCACAGAGATACGCTCATTTTTCCCGTGGATGCGAGTGAGGTCATCTTTAGTCAATTGTACAGGTAAGAATCGGTATATATTATCGGATAGTTCCTGATAATGTCGACTGTCCGTCTGGCCAATAAGCAGATTTGGGGCCGCCACCACATCTGCGAATACTTCCTGTATAGATTTTTGAATGACCTGATAGCCAAAACTGTCGGTGTCCGAAACATCTGAAGGATTAGTGCCTGAAATATTAGACACCTCTACGCGTTGATCGTTGATGATTTTTTCCACGTATTTGGCAACCGTTTCCTGTGTTTCCCCTGGAAGTATTCTGAAGTTTACCGTTGCATTTGCCGTAGAAGGAAGAACGTTATCCTGGACTCCACCGGAGATCATTGTAGGTGCGGTAGTGGTGCGGATAATCGCATTGGGAGCAGCTTCCTTGCTGAGTTGTCGAACTATGATGCCCTCGGTTAACCAACGATTAGAAAACAAAGCTTTAAAAGGCCAGCTCATCTCCGGTGCAATGTGATCAAAGAAAGCAGCTGATGCGCCATCTATCCTGGCCGGAAACGGGTTGTTCTGAAGTTTAACGATGGCCTGGCCTAATACACCGATGGCCGTTTGTTTGGGAGGCATGGAAGAATGGCCGCCTTGTTCGAGTTTTGCCGTCAGCTGCAGGGTAACGTAACCTTTTTCAGCAATACCAATTATGGCAGCAGGTGGTTTAAGCCCAATAACGGCTTCTTCAACGATGACCATGCCTTCATCAAGAATATATTCGAATTGAATTTTTTCTTTCCGGAACCATGCGGCTATCTTTTTTGCTCCTGCTTCTCCGCTCGTTTCTTCATCATGGCCAAAAGCCAGATACATGCTGCGCCCCGGGATATATCCTTCTGATAAAAGCTGTTCAATAGATTCCAGTATTCCGAAAATGGAAACCTTATCGTCGAGAGTGCCCCGGCCCCAGATAAAGCCATCTTTAATGGCACCACTGAACGGTCCGGCTTCCCATTCCTGCTCTGTATTCTCCTCTACAGGCACTACATCAGCATGTCCCATCAATAAAACCGGCAACAGGTCCGGATTTTTGCCGGGCCATTTGAAGGTCATACTTAAAGGGGTAACATTAATTCGTTCCAGTAGGGAATCAACCAATGGAAAGTTTGTTCTTATCAGCGTGTCGAGCAGCAGAAAGGTCGTGGAGTCGAATTGTTCTGCTGCAGAAATGGTAGGAATCTGAATGGCTTCGGAAAAACGTTCAGTAGCTTTTTCGGAAACATTTACTGCGGGGATGGTGTCTATGTCAGTTTGACGGGAAGATACTCCCGCAGTTTTTACAACTACGATTCCCGCAATAACGATAACCAGCAGCAAAAATATCCGGAATAAAAGGCGCAGTAACTTTTTCATCTGTTTGTGTTTGAAAAACGGTCAACTTCTATCAGGGATTAACAATTGTCAATTCTTCACTCTTCACGCTGCATTTTGCACCATGCACTTCATGTTTATCTTTTCTTCAACAAATCCAGCAAATACTCACCATATCCGCTTTTGAGGTATTTATGGCCCAGTCTTTCAAGTTGTTCGTCATCGATGAAACCCATTTGATGGGCAACCTCTTCGATACATCCTATTTTAAGCCCCTGACGATCCTCGATGACTTCGATGAATTGTCCGGCTTGGATCAGCGATTTGTGGGTTCCCGTATCCAGCCAGGCAACGCCGCGTCCCAGAACTTTTACGTCCAGTGTTCCTTTCTCGAGGTAATATTTGTTCACATCAGTTATTTCATATTCACCCCGCGGACTGGGTTCGAGGTTTTTGGCAATATCGACCACTTCGTTATTGTAAAAGTACAATCCTGGAACCGCATAATTGGATTTAGGATTTTCCGGTTTTTCTTCAATGGAAATGGCTTTGAACTGGCTGTCGAATTCCACTACACCATAACGTTCCGGATCAGAAACCCAGTAGGCGAAGATCACTCCTCCTTCCGGATCATAGCTTTCCTGAAGTTGTTGCTTAATTCCTGCGCCGTAGAAGATGTTATCCCCCAGGATCAGTGCAGAGGGATCACCACCAATAAAGGATTCCCCTAAAACGAAGGCCTGGGCAAGGCCGTTTGGTTCGTACTGGGGAGTGTAGGAAAAATTACACCCAATCTGGCTTCCGTCACCTAATAACTTTTCAAATCCCGGCAGGTCATGTGGGGTTGAAATGATCAGGATGTCCCTGATGCCCGCAGAGAGTAAAGTAGAGATCGGATAATAGATCATTGGCTTGTCATAAACCGGCATGAGTTGTTTACTGACGGCGAGGGTAAGCGGAAATAGGCGGGTGCCAAGGCCTCCTGCGAGGATGATTCCTTTCATCTGTTTAAAAAATTATTAAAAGATTTTGAAAATGAGGTGATTAACAATTTTTTAAACAGGAGTAACCACCTCGTTTTCACATATTTTCATTTAAGCTTAAGGGATTGACAAGCTTAAATAAGCATATGTTCATTTCATTTAAAACTTCGTTTGTCGAAAAATAATTACGCATAGATAGTGAAAAAGGAAGACTTGTCGAAAACTATGGAAACTTTTTAGTTGTTAGTAGTTTCCGTAAGTAATTTATGATACTTTTGCACCTCTAAAAAGCAGGGAGATTTGAACGTAAAGGAAAGGGATTTAAAACAGCAGATAATTGATGAGGCCAAAGGCATGTTTATGCGTTTTGGTATCAAGAGTGTGAGTATGGATGATATTGCCAGAAAGATGGGGATATCCAAGAAAACCCTGTATTTACATCTGGAGAATAAGGCTGAGTTGATCAGTTTGATTTTGGAGGAAAAACTCCTGGAGGAAGTGTCCACTATGGAGAAGTTGCGCAAAAGCGCTTCCAATGCCATTGAGGAAATCCTCGGTATTGCCGACTTCATCGTAGCCACCTTAAGAGAAATGCCTCCAATGATCATATATGATCTCCAGAAATACTATCAGGCTACCTGGAGGGAATTTGATGAAAAGTATAAAACGCATATTCACAGGACAATTTTAGAAAATATTAAGTGGGGTGTGAAACAGGGGTATTACAGACAGGATATCAATCCTGACATCATCACTAAATTTTACGTAGGTAAGGCTATGGTAGTCGTTGATGAGGAGATGTTCCCTGCTGACAATTACGATTGTGATGTCCTTTTTCAGGAGCATATCGAATATCATATTCACGGTATTGCTTCCCCAAAAGGACTTGAGATATTTGAACATCGAAAACAAAATAAACAACCGAAATAGAAAATTGAATAAAACATAAAAGACCATGTTAAGAACTTTTATTGTCGCCGCTCTTTGTTTGGGTTTACTATCCACTTCTTTTGGACAGGATACACAAACTTTTAGTTTACAGGATGCTGTCAATTACAGTTATGAACACCACACCAACATGCGGTTGGCAGAAAATAAGATCAGGACTTCTGAACAGGAAATGATAGAAGTGCGCGCTATGGGTATTCCACAGGTGAATGCCGGAGTTGATTACAATTATAATATCAAACTGCCAACGACGCTGATCCCGGATCAATTCTTTAATCCTATGGCAGGGGAGGATGATTTCTCTGAAGTGAGTTTTGGTACCACAAACAACCTCGTTGCTTCAGCGACATTGAGAACCTTGCTTTTTGATGGAACTTACCTGACAGCTTTGAAAGCTTCTAAGGCCGTTGCCGAATTTGCCAATCTGGAATATCAGCATGATAAGGCTCAACTGAGGGATGCAGTGAAAAAGGCTTATTTGCCTCCATTGCTTATGCTCGAAAACATCAAAACTGTTGAGGAAAATATCAGAGTGCTTGAGAAGATGCATTTCGAAACGAATGCCATGTACGAAGAAGGTTTTGTGGAAAAACTTGATGTAGATAAACTTGAATTGTCACTGGACAATATGAAGGTGACTCTTGAAGACCTTAGAAAGTCGTACAAGACTGCAGTAGATGCTCTGAAAGTGCAGATCGGTTTTCCTTTAGAACAGGAACTTGAACTGATTGAGTCGGTTGAAGCAATGGCAGCGCCATTGGCAGATTTTAATGAGGATGCTGTAATTGATTATATGCAGCGTACTGAATTTCGTATGCTTGAGCAAAACAAGGTGTTACAGCAGCTCAATATCGAAAGGTATCAGAAAGGCTACTGGCCGTCACTTTCCGGTTTTGTAACCTATCAACAGCAGGTCCAGGGAAATAACCTGTTTGATAATCCAAGTAACACCGGGGCGTCCTTTGCCGGGCTAAGCTTAAATGTTCCGATTTTTGATGGTTTTTCCAAGAAGGCTCTTAAAGCTCAGGCTCGAATTGGATATGAAAATGTAATTCATACTCAGGAAATGCTTAAGTCCAGCATTGATCTTCAGGTTAAGATCGCTCATCGCAATTACAAAAACGCGCTTGAAAATATAGATTCACGGAAACGTAATGTCGACCTGGCAGAAAGGATCTTTGAGATTTCCCAGATCAAATATCGGGAAGGAATGGGATCAAGCCTTGAAATTATTCAGGCGGAGCAAAGCCTTTTTCAAAGCCAGCAAAATTATATCCAGTCTCTGTACGATTTTATCCTGGCGAAGATCGATTTGGAAATCGCCTACGGTAAAGAATAGATCGAATTACCAGGACTGTGTTAAACTATGTCAAATAAAAAAATACTCAACCATTATTTATTCAAAGCAACAATGACCATAAAAATTAGACGAATGAAATATTTATTAAGCACCCTAGCTCTTGCATTTTTGCTGATGGCATGTAGCCAGCAGGCAGGAAATGAGATTCCTGAAGATATCGCTGCCAAAAAAGCACTGCTCAAAACCAAACGTGCCGAAGCAAAGGAATTGGCTGCATTTATTGACTCTATTGAACAGGCCATTTACGAACAGGATCCTACATCAAGGCAGGAAGAAAAAGCATTTGTAAAAACAGGGAAGGTCTCTACTGAAGATTTCTACCACTTTGTTGAAGTCCAGGGAGCCGTTGCAGCTGATGATTTTGTAGACGTTTCAGCAGAGGTGGCCGGAAGAATTCTTTCTCTGCAAGTTAAAGAAGGGGATGCTGTAAAAAGAGGGCAGCTTATTGCTACCATTGACCCTGAAGCAACCAAAAAGCAGGTGGCCGAGCTGGAAACTGCCCTGGAACTTGCTCAGACTACCTATGATCGTCAGAAGAGACTCTGGGATCAGCAGATCGGTTCTGAAATGCAGTATTTGCAGGCCAAGAATAATTTGGAAAGGTTGAATAAAAACCTTGAGTTATTCAAGTTGCAGTTAGAAAAAACCAATGTTTACGCTCCGGTCTCAGGTGAGGTTGAACGAGTGGTTTTGCAAAGCGGAGAGCTGGCGTCACCCGGAATGCCTATCATCATGATGATCGATATGTCCAACCTCAAGGTGGTTGTCGATCTTCCTGAAAAATACCTCAACGTGGTTAAAAGAGGCCAATTGATGGATGTTCATTTTCCAGCTATTGGAAGAGATATGAGCCTGAGGGTTAGTCTTATCGGAAATGTAATCAATCCTGGGAACAGAACTTTGCCGGTAGAACTTGCTTTAAGTGGTGCAAATTCAAGAATGGTGAAACCTAACTTGTTGGCACTAGCCAAGATTAATGACCTTACCATAAAAGATGCCATTACCGTACCTATCGAACTCGTACAACAGGAGATTGGAGGAAAGGATTATATATTGGTTGTGGAGGGTAGTAAAGCGAAGAAAGTCTATGTAGAAACGGGAGAAAGTTATGAAGGTAATGTAGTCATCACCGAAGGTCTTGCGGGTGATGAAACATTGATCGTGGAAGGAGCCCGTGGTTTGCTGGATGGCGTTGCTATTGAGGTCATTTAATTATTGGACTAAAACTGATTGTTAAAAAATGAGTAAAATAAAAAACAAAATAAAAGAAGGTCTGCGCCAGTTTGGGTTGACCACTATTGCAGTGGATAATGCTACCAGCGTTTTCCTGATCACTTTAATGATTGTGATCTTTGGTTTACGCTCGTATAATTCTACTCCAAAAGAGTCCTTCCCCGAGATTTCTATTCCGACGGTTTTCGTGAATACTCCTTATTTCGGAAACTCTGCCTCGGATATCGAGAATCTTGTCTCCCGACCCATTGAAAAAGAATTGGCTCAGATATCAGAGATTACAGACCTGACATCTTCATCCGTACAGGACTTTTCTCTTATCGTTGCTGAATTCTCAACAGATACGGATATTGATGAAGCGGTTCGGAAGGTGAAGGATGCCGTGGACAAAGCGAAAACAGAATTGCCGTCTGATCTGACTACAGAGCCGGATGTAATTGATGTCGATCTGTCGGAACTGCCCATCATGACGGTAAATCTTTCCGGAGACTTTACAGTCGATGAATTGAGGGGCTATGCAGAGTACCTGGAAGAGCAATTGGAAGATATAAAAGAGATCGCAAGTGTGGATGTCAAAGGTATCCAGGACCGTGAGATGGCAATTGAAGTGGATATTCCCAAAATGGAATCCCTGGAGGTGTCTTTTAACGACATCGAAAATGCCATCAAAGCTGAAAACATGAATATGTCCGGGGGAGAGCTGGTGGTTAATGATTTCAGACGTTCCATCCGGGTTGTGGGTGAGGTGAAATCAGTAGAAGACCTTGAAGACATTATTGTAAAAAGTGAAAATCAACTTCCTGTTTACCTCAAGGATATTGCCGAGGTTACTTTTGGGTTTGAGGAAAGTTCAAGTATTGCCCGTTCTGACAAATTGCCGGTTGTTTCTCTTGATGTGATCAAAGAAAAAGGAGAAAACCTGCTGGATGCATCAGATAAGATCAAGTCTACAGTGGAGCTTGCCAAGAAAACCGAATTGCCTGAAAACCTTAAGGTGCAGTTTTTTAATGACCAGTCGGTACAAATTCGTAATACGGTATCCAATCTTGAGAATGGTATCATCTCAGGGGTAATCCTGGTGGTATTGGTATTGTTGTTCTTCCTTGGGTTGCGTAATTCGATGTTCGTGGGAATGGCCATTCCACTCTCGATGCTTTTAGGTATTACCATTGTCAGTGCGATTGGTTATACGATGAATATGATCGTACTCTTTTCGCTGATTCTTGCTCTGGGGATGTTGGTGGATAATGCTATTGTGGTCGTTGAGAATATATACCGTTATATGCAAAATGGCTATTCGGGTATTGAGGCAGCTAAATATGGAACAGGGGAAGTTGCTGTTCCGATTATTGCCTCAACTGCAACCACGCTTGCGGCGTTTTTACCGTTGGCATTCTGGCCAAGTCTCATGGGAGAGTTTATGGGGTATATGCCTATTACCCTGATCGTCGTATTGACCTCTTCTCTCTTCGTGGCCCTGGTAGTAAATCCGGTATTTACTTCCCGGTTCATGAAAGTAGATGAAAAGCAAACTCCTGAGGTGAGGAAGAGAAAGATGAAGAATAATCTTATTGGAGTGGCTGTGATGTTTGTGGTAGGAGTATTGGCCCATTTTGCAGGCGTTATGTGGTTGAGAAATATTCTGGGGATCGTGATTGTTGTTACCCTGTTGAATATATTTTTCCTTCGCAGCGCTTCCTTTTATTTCCAGGAAAAGCTGTTGCCTTTGCTGGAATGGATCTATGACCGATTCATAAGGTTTGCCTTGAAGGGTATCAATCCTACATTAACCTTTGTCGGAACCTTTTTACTGTTGATCTTCTCTTTTGTCTTGTTGGGAGTATTCCCGCCGAAAGTAGAGTTGTTCCCAACAACAGATCCGTTGTATGTAAACGCATTCATCGAATTGCCGGAGGGAACAGATATCGATGCAACGGATGAATTGGTTCAGGATATTGAAAGTAAGATAGAAGGAGTCATTGGGCCTTATTATTCAATTGTTGAGGCGATGTTGACCCAAATTGGTGAGAATACATCGGACCCTAATGATATGCCTACATTCTCAGCTACACCACATAAGGCAAGGTTGACCGTGGCTTTTGTACCTGATCAGGACCGAAACGGTATTTCTACAGTAGAGGTCATGGAGAATATCCGTGAAGCGTTGAAGGGGTATGCTGGAGTCCAGATCATTGTAGACCAGAATCAAAATGGTCCGCCAACCGGTAAACCTATTAACATTGAGTTGCAGGGGAATAATATTGACCGACTGGCTACGCTTTCCGGTGAGGTAATTGCTTATCTGAATAGCAAAAATGTACCTGGGGTGGAAGAGTTGAAAGCAGATGTAAAGATTGGAAAGCCTGAATTGCTGGTTCATATTGACAGGGAGTCGGCCTCCCGATATGGCGTATCAACTTTTGCCATTGCCAATGTGATCAGGACTGCTGTTTTTGGAAAAGAGATTTCCAAATTTAAGCTTGGTGAGGATGATTATCCGATCCAGTTACGGGTATCTGAAAAATACAGGAACAATATCGATCAGATCCTGAATCAAAAGATTACGTTCCGAAGCCCTTCAACAGGTCAGATCAGTCAGGTGCCGATCTCTGCTGTTGCAAATGTGAGTTATTCCTCATCCTATAATTCGATTAACAGAAAGGATCAGGAGAGACTGATCACGGTGTATTCCAATGTTTTGGCTGATGCTAACGCCAATGAGGTCGTGGCTGAACTCAGAGAATATATGGATGAGTATGATATGCCTGAAGGGTTCAGTTATGAGTTTACCGGTGAGCAGGAAGAAATGGCAGAAGAGATGGAATTTTTGAGTGGGGCACTGATCGCGGCCATCTTTGGGATATTCCTGATTATTGTGGCTCAGTTCAATTCGATCATTTCACCTTTCATCATCCTGCTGTCTGTATTGTTCAGTACCATTGGGGTATTCCTGGGGTATATCACTTCCGGAATGAATATTGGAATCATTATGACCGGTGTGGGGATCATTTCTCTGGCGGGTATTGTTGTGAACAATGCTATTGTTTTGATCGATTATATTAATCTGGTCATAAAACGAAAAGTGCAGGAGCTGAACCTGGAAAGTGAATTCGATTTGAGCAAGGAGGATGTGAAAGAAGCCATTGTAAATGGAGGGGCAACCCGTTTGCGCCCTGTATTGCTTACAGCGATTACAACTGTACTTGGTTTGATTCCTTTGGCGATTGGGTTCAACTTTAACTTCTTCACCTTTGTCACGGATCTCGATCCGCAGTATTTTGTGGGTGGTGACAATGCCGTGTTCTGGGGTACCATGGCCTGGACCGTAATCTACGGTTTGGTGTTTGCTACCTTCCTCACATTGGTAGTGGTGCCTGCGATGTACTGGCTGGCCTACCGCCTTAAGTTAGGGGTAAGAAGGACTTTTAATGGAAGAAAGCGAGTGAAGGCTTAAGCAGAGCTTCGCTCTTTAAGGATAATTTACGCCGCCCTGACTTGTGAGTCGGGGCGGTGTTTTTTTTGTCCACCCCCTGCCCCCGCCAGCGGGGGAAACTCAAATCTCCCTCGCTGGCGGGGGACTAAGGGGGTGGACCTTCCAACCACAAAAAAAAGCCCCGAATTCTCCGTCAGGAAAACCGGGGCGCTTACATTTTTTGAAAGCTAATTTTTTAACCCTATTTGCTGATAACAATTCCTTTTGCAGGAAGACCATCAATGGAAATGAAATAAAAACCATTAGGGTATTCGGCTACTTCCATATCAAAAGTGAGGTGATTTCTTCCATTTGTGGAGACAGAATACGTTTTCAGGACTTTTCCTGTGGCGTCCATAAGGTTAACTGATATCGATCTTTTATCATTAAAAGAAGTATGCACCGCTTCGATCGTTACTACCTCAGTAGCAGGAACGGGGTAAGCTTGCCACTTAACGGCACATTCTTCCTCGAATATTTCTTCTGAACTCGTGACTGTGAACCCTGTAGGGCTGTATAAGCTCAACCCTGAAATGTAATTATTGATCCATAGATTGTTCTGGTTATCAAAATGTAACCATCCTACATATGAGCCTTGCATCAGGGAGTTTTCCGGTGTGATGTAGTTAATATTCTCTTCTTCATCCAAATGAACTATTGCGCTATTGGCTGAGAAATATAATCCATTATCGTCCTCGGCCAGATAGCCGGTGTAATAGCTGTATTCATAATCATCCACTATTTCAATCCAGGAATCGCCTGACCTTTTGAAGACCTGTCGTCCCTCATTATAACTAGTGATGATCCAAAGAGTTCCGTTTTTATCAAAATGTATATTGGAGATCCTCATGTATTCGTCAAATTGAATACTACCGGTCTCGATCTGATCAAAAGTGTCATCGGTGTTGATTCTGAACAGATTGCCTTCTGTGTCGGATAACCATAGGTTGTTTTGGCTGTCGAGCTTCATGAAATATGCGTAGTCCTGCCAGGGAATGTCGTATTGGTCGAAGACCGTCCATGTATCTCCGTCAAGTCTGGCAATGGCACTTCCCGGAATGATCATCCATTTGCGGTCGTTGCTATCGATAATCAGTTTGTAACATCCGGCAAAAGGAACATCAGGGTTTATTTCTTCATTCATGATTTCCCACTGTTGTCCATCATAATGGATGAGTCCGATAGAGGAGCTGATCCAGAGCTCATTTTGGCTGTCGAAAGCAAGGCCTGAAACAGACATATAAGCCATGTCCATTTCCGGCAGGTCCGGGGTGAGTGTTTGCCAGCCTTCTTCGTAAGTGAATGTTTTAATGTGTTTGTAGTCATTGATGACATATATCTTGCCATTCCTGTCTTCCTGGATGAAGTTGAATCCATTATTTACAAACGGGTAATCTCCAAGGATACCCGATGTCAGTGTCCCATTCGCATTGGAACGAAAACTGGCTTTATGGGTAACCCACAGGGCATTGTCTTGATCAAAATGGAGATGATCGATATTTTGATGGCCGTTTTGCGTCAATTCTTCTGCTGTAGGAACGAGTGTTTCTCCCTGTAGTTTGTAGATCCCATTGTTTTGGTAGTAAAAGTATGGCTGACCATTTTTATCCAGTTCAATACCTCCCAGTATTCCGCCGGGAACCGAGTCCTGACTTAACCATGTCCAGTTTTCTCCATCATAGGAAGCAATGTTATGCCCAAAGGTACTGTACCATAATTTGTCATTACCATAACAAAGCCTTGCCTCTCCGTAAGCAAACAGGTTGAAATCACCGTCGGAAAGATTTGTATAGGTTCCATCAGCCTCCAGGCGGTATAATTCGAAACTGGAGAAATAAAGATGGTTATTTTCGTCTTTTTCAATGGCCCAAACATCCTGAAAGGTATTGTCAAGTTCTGAATTGGTGGTATAATTGATGATTTCAAAGGAAGTACCATCATATTTTAAAACACCAAAATTGGTTCCCAGCCATAAGTTACCCTCGTCATCTGCTTTCATGCAGTAGAGCAATGGGGTCTGATTGGAAAGCAGGTCATCTTCTGAGATGGGAACAGGAATATTTTCCCAGCCTTCTTCATTGACCTGCATCAGGATGAGGTCATAGGTGCCTATCCATTTGGTATCCCCAATCTTTACAATGGCTTTTATATCATCAGAAGGGATTGGTGAATTATGTTTATGGTGCCAGGTCTGTTCATAAGTTTCCTTATTGACGACTACCAGACCTTTTTCGGTTCCGTACCACAATTCGTTGCCGTCCTCTAAAACCGTATTAACTTTTTGTACAGATTGGAAGTATTGCCAGTTGTCGGGGTCCATTAGTTGTCCAAATACAAGAGGGGCAGAGAGTGCTATTACAATGAGCGTCAGATAAAGCTTCATATTTTTTAATTTCATGATTTACGTGGTTGTGAGTGAAAGTTTTTGTGATTATGGTCCAAAAGTAAGGTCATATTAAAGGTGTGCAAAATGAAAGTTGATTTATAATTATGATGGTTTATTGATTTTTTAAATTATAAATATCTATTTTTGAGTGATTTAAGTATTTTATAAATTAAGTTTCTAATTTTTGAAATCTTCTTCTCCTGCACTATTTGAATTAATAAAATCTCTGACAAGTTCTGAAAAGCGTTATTTGAAGTTAGGAATTTCTGGTAAACAGCCTGAACACCTTAAGTTGTTTGACGCGATAGTCAGGTTGGAAAATTATGATGAAGCAGTTTTAAAAAAACAAAATGAAGGCTCCCGGTTTGCTCAGAATTTGCCGATCTATAAAACTTACCTGTACCAGTATATTCTCAATCGATTGGCACAATTTTATGAAAACAGCGAATCCGCCGAAGTTTTCGAATGTATCAGGTTTGCCGAGGTGCTGGTAGAGAAAAAACTCATTGATCAGGCTGCCAAACAACTCAGGAAAGGCGAAAAACTTGCCGCCAAATATGACCTGCCGGATATGTATTTGCTGGTGTCCAAAATGCAAAGGGAGATTCTTTCCCAGAGTACAAAAATGAGTTTTGAAAGAAACGAAGCCCTTTACCGGCTCAGACAACAGGCTTTGGATGAACTTGCTCTCAACAATGAATACAGCCGACTATTCAGTGAAATTTCCAGCCTTCAAATAAAGATCCAAAAGGCCAATAGCCCGGAAGATATTGAGGCACTGGAACAATGGAAACAGCAGACATTATTGACAAAACAGGAAACTGACCTTTCCGTTCCTAATAGAATTTTGCTGCTGAAGTCGATGGCCATTTATCACTTTACGAGGAATGAACCTGATAAAGCCAGTGATTACAACAAGAAGATCCTGAATTTACTGGAAAAGGAATCCTGGTTTAACAAAAAACATCCGGAGCAATATTTGAGTGCCTTGAATAATTATATCATCGATCAACTGACTTTGATGAATATTCCGGCTTTTGAGGAAGGCCTGAAGCGGCTTGAACAAGTGCCGGATAACCCTGCTTTTGCTAAAATCAAGAACATCAAGTCCAGGATGTTTCATCAGCGTTATTTGTTGTATTTCAATTATTGCTATTCTGCAAAGGACTACAACAGAGCAATGGCCGAGATGGCAGAATTTGAAAAAGGTTTGCAAAACTTTGAAGGACAGTTGAAGTTTCACCAAAAGCTTACATTGCATTATTTGGCCGGTGTTTTGTCATTTGGAGCAGGCCAATACCTGGAAGCCCAGAATTGGTTGTTCCCGATCTTACAGGAAACAAAAGCTGAAATTGTTCCAGAGGTATTCAGGCATGCAAGGATTTTGAACCTGCTTGTCCATTTCGAATTAGGAAATTTCGAATACCTGGAGTCCTTATTATTGTCTACCCAGCGGTTATTGATGAAAAGAGGATCCATGAGTTCAACGGAAAAGGCACTTTGGCAATTTCTGAAAAAAACAACCGCATTTCCAAACAGGAGAACCCTCAGCAAGGAAGCTGAAATACTCCGAATTAAATATGAAACAATAGGAACCCAGGCAGAAGGGCGACGATTGTTTGAGTATATTCCTTTGATGGAATGGTTAACCAGGTTGATAAACTGACCTTGTTTTTCTCTATTCTCTGAAAATGCAACACCGAGTCAAAAATTTGGAACTAATGGGATATGAGTTCCGGTGATTTTGCCTGCAATTTTGTATCAAAACCTGAAAGATGAATGCAGCAGGCCTTAACTCAAAAGGAAAAAGTTAAGTAATCTTCCTTCAGCTTAAAAAGCAAAAATTGTGTTTGATCCGAGTGTCAGGACTGATAAAAACAAAAAGGTGTACCATTAAGAATAATAATGGTGCACCTTTTTAATGAATTATGTATTGTAAGATTGATTATTTCTTTCCCCACTGCTCCGCCCGGAACCTGTAGGATAATTTCACCAGGAATACATCACGTCCTCTCGTTTTAAAGAGGTCTTTGAAATCATTTCCAAGATCAAAAGTGCCATCGGATACACTATCCGTTTTTCCTTGTGACCAAACGAGGAACAAAATGGATCCTGGTACATACTCCCATCTCAAAACCATATTGGATCTGAATTGTCGGAAGTTGAAATCAGGTAAGCCGAAACTGTAGTTATGCCCTCCGAGTTCGCTGATCTCGTAGGTCTCGTCATTGTCGTTGAGGAATATTTCATTATGATCAAAAACGTGGAAACGATTGGAAGTTATGTCTGCTCTTGGATCGGTGATGTATTTAAAGTCAGAATATTTTCCACCACTCACAAAAGGAGAACCGTAATACTGAATGCTCAGATCGGGAGTGATACTGTAATCTATCTGGATAGTAACATTGAAAGTTTTCTGATCAATGGTGCCAAACAGGTAGCGGTCGTCACCTTCTCCAACAGAAGTCTGATCTACGTATTGCAACTGATTTTGGGAAATGAACAATTCAGGCTCAACTGACAGAGACAAACTGTTGAACGGGCGGTAATTGATTTCTCCAAAGAAACCTCTGGTTTTAGATAAATTGTCATCTTGTTTGTTAGAGAACATCCCGGCCTCAAGAACGAGTTTTTTCCTTGAATTGGTACTCATACTTGCCCAGATATTCCAGTTGCCGTTTTCTATGATAGAGGGCCCTCCTCGTAATGTAGAATTTGAAACACCCTGGCCCTCGCGGTTGATACCAAATCCTAAGGACCAGAAATTTTTAAAATTGGCGTTTACATTAATATTACCTCCTTTGAAAAGGTTATTGCCGCCAAAATCAAACCCTGACCACTGGTTGGTGTTGAAATATACCCCCCTAAAAATGGAAAATGGATTATTGATATGGTACCCTGCCCAAAGGAACTGAAACACATTGTCTCCTGAACGCATAAAACCAACATCATTCAGTTCAAGACCGGGAGACCGCCATGTGGCGTTGAATAAAAATTTGAAACCATTACTGGGGAGTCTTCCTGCCATAAATGCACCTCCATGTCCAGAGAGAGAAGTTCTGTCAGGGTCATAAGTAAGATAATCCGCATCCGGACGCTGGTAAAATCTGCGGGATGACTCCTGGAGTTCTGAGATGGCCCATTTGTCACCTTTTACCTGGCTGGCTGCGAAACTGGCAGAAATGAAGTACAGCCTGTCTTTAAAATACTGGGTAAAGTCTATTCCGCCAGTTGTAGCTGATTTAGGCAGGAAAAGAAGATCTTCATTTTGAATATCCCGATAAGTAGAGGTTACCATACCTCCAATGATGGTATTGCCTTTATTGATGTCTTTCTGTACCCTGGCAACGAAATAATTCGTCAGGGGTTCTACAACTTCTTTTCTTCTGTCTCCATTATTATCGATGATGGCCTTTTCACGATTGGTCAGGCTTTCAATGATGCCTATGGACCACCCTTTTTGCGTTTTACCGGTTAATTTAAAAGCCCCAAGAATTCTGGTGTTGTTTGGGTACTTCATGTATTCTCCATCTGCCAGGTCCGGGTCTCCATGAGGTACGCGGCCAATACGTCTCGAATAAAAGAGGTTGTCTCTTGACCATGGGCTGTCCCCGGGGGTTAATTGAAAGTGGGTAATGTTATTACCTTCGATGAAAAAGGGTCGCCTTTCCTGAAAGAATATTTCAAAAGCTGAAAGGTTCACCTGGGAAGGATCGGCTTCCACCTGTCCAAAATCCGGATTGATGGTAAAATCGAGAATGAGGTCATTGGTGATGCCAATTTTTCCATCTACTCCCATATTGGCTTTCAGGTCAGTACCGTCAGCAAATGGATTACCTTCCTCTTCTTCGTAAACTTCTGTTGCTCCAACAATGAAGGGGGCGATTTCTACCTGCTTCATGGGTTTGATATTTTCCATTCCCACAAGTTCGCCGTATCGACTCACCCATCCTGCCTCCTCACGAGGGATGTGTTTCCACAAACTCCATTCGTCTTCCCGGAAGACATTTCTTCCCACCTGTAGTCCCCATTTTTGGTGTTCATTATCACTGAATCGTAATTGACTTAAAGGGATCATCATTTCAGCGTTCCAACCTTCCGCATGAATGGTGGTTTTTACCAGCCAGATGGGATCCCAGGTTTCATCAAAATCGTCTCCGCTATCATTACTGATAAAACCGTCATTCTTCACGCCCGCTGCACTAACCATGAAGGCAAAGGCGGTCCTTTTATCATAATAACTGTCGAAATGGATACCGGCGATGTCTCCCTGCCATTCATCACGGCGGGCAAGTCGGTTTTCGATCTTTTCCGGTTCTGTGTCGTAAGCTTTGATGGCCACGTACAGATTGACGTCATCATAAAGGATGGCAAATTCTGTTTTCTGTGAAGGCGGCGCTTCATTTTCAGGATCGTACTGGGTGAAATCTCCTACCCAGTTGGCATTTTGCCAGGCTTCATCGTCAAAAAGACCATTTATTTTGGGGGCAGTGTCAGTTCTTTTTGTTGTGTAGGTTCGGGCAAAAGGATCTTCGTTCATGCCAGTTGATTGCTGGGCAAATAAGAACGATCCAATGCCTGCTAAGAAGAGTGTAAATACTAGTCGGGTTTGCATAAGCATTTATTTAATGAAATCAATATAAATGATGTGCGGCAGCAGAATTCATATCAGACAATAAGCTAAGGAACAGCCTATTTAATTAAGGGACGAATTTAATATATAAAAGTTGCATTATTTAGGATGAAGGAGCCTTTTTGTTTTGGAAACACAAACCAAAGAAAGAAGAGAAAAGTTCCATGAAATCAAGGAAATAGAAAGTCAATTTTCATAGCATCTGTAATCTTGGGTGTATTTGATGAGAAAAAAGGCGTTTTCTAAAGAGGAAGGTGATTACGCTGTATTAATTTCTCCAACTGTTGGTTGGAGTTTTTTAATTACTTAATACTTCAGCTCGGGGAAGTATTTTATTTCTCGCACCAAAAGTGCGAGAATTTAAAAGGTGAATATTAAGACAATTGGAAACGGTCAACCCGAAGCTTCGGGTTTATTAATATGAATAAGGAAAGACGTTTATTCCTCCAGGTCAGGTAAATCATTCACCTGAGTCTCTCCCTCAGGATTTTCCTCCGGCTCAGAAGTAGCCTCGGCTTGCGGTTCATAATTGTCTTCCGGTTCAGCAGGGGGCTCCGACAACCAGAAATTATTGACACCTTCTCCAACGATCAGGGTGACTAATCCGGAGTTCAGCATTTCCAGTAATGCCAGAAAGGTAACGATGGCGTGGATACGATTGCGGCAGTCACCAAATACACTTTTGAAGGTAGCTTTTTGT
>QQUB01000011.1 GCA_008501835.1 Bacteroidota bacterium | reverse complement strand
ATACTACCGGTGGTGGTGTAAACCTGAAAATGGGAATGATCTATCTCATGTCACAGGACATTCGGTTAGGCGTTGCTGTTCATACACCAACGTTGTATGAAGTAACGGACAATTACTACACCACAATGACCTACAATTATACCCTTTCTGATACACCGAGTCAGGGGTATGCCGCATCCCCGGATGGCGTATTCACTTACTCAATGAGAACCCCCTGGAGGTTCATCGGAAGCGGTGCCTATATCATTGGCAAAAAAGGAGTGATCTCGGCTGATCTGGAATACCTCGATTATAGCAAAGCGGAACTGATCTATGATGACTTTATCCAACAGGAAAGAGATGCTAATCAGCTCATTGCTCAAAACCTCCAATCAGCATTGAACATCCGTGTAGGAGGTGAGGTCGTTTTGGACATTTTCCGTTTGAGAGGAGGTCTCGAATTCAACCAATCCCCAATTGAGGGTGACGAAACGGTAAGAACAGCTTTCAGCCTGGGTGCCGGAGTAAGGACTCGAGCTGTTTACTTTGACGTTGCTTATAAAAACTTAACTTCAAAAGAGTCCTACCTTCCTTACAGGACTTTTGAGGCCCCTGTACAAAATGTTGACCATGATAATATCGTGAGTAACATCGTTGTGACACTGGGTTTCCGTTTCAGGTAAGCTGAAAGCTTTCTGAAACAAAAAGGCCATCCCCGAATTTCCGGGATGGCCTTTTTGTATTTTGATCTTGTCTCATCCTGAAATGTATTTGGTACCTACCGCACCAAACTATATTTCTGAAAAATTCCGACACTATTCAAAAACCTTTTACGGCGCCGGGTTAGGAATGGCTTCATGTACTTCCTCAATTTCCTCAAGCATCTCTCCTGTCAGTTTTACATTAATGCTGCCGATATTTTCCTTAAGTTGTTCCAGCGTGGAAGCCCCAATGATATTGGTACCTAAAAACGGCTGCCCATTTATAAAAGCAAGGGCCATCTGGGCAAGAGACAATCCGTATTTTTCTGCAATAGCGAGATATCTCCTTGTTGCCTCAAAAGCCTGAGAACTATTATATCGCGTCATTTGATCAAACCTGTTCAACCTGGAAGATTCATCGGCCATTCCATTGTGATATTTTCCGGAAAGCAAACCAAACCCCATTGGGGAATATGCCAGAAGACTTACCTGTTCACGCATAGAAATTTCTGCCAGACCTGTTTCGAATGTCCGGTTGAGCATACTATACGGATTCTGAATGCTGATAGCCCGGCTCAGACCATGTTCTTCTGCTAGTTGAAGGAACCGCATCAATCCCCAGGGTGTTTCATTGGAAACTCCAAAATACCGGACTTTACCGGATTCAACCAATTCATGCATTGATTGCAAAACTTCGTGCAAATTATCCTCCCAAACTTCATCCGGATCAAATTTAAATCCACGTTGACCGAACCTGTTATTATTTCTCTCCGGCCAATGCAATTGATAGATATCGATATAATCCGTCTGTAGTCTTTTCAAACTACCCTCAATGGCAGTATTGATCTGCTCCCTGCTAAAATTTAAAGGCTTTCTTATATAAGCCAGTCCAGCGGATGGGCCAGTTACTTTGGTGGCCAGGATAACTTTATCCCTGTTCTTTCTTTGTTGCAGCCAGGTACCAATTATTCGTTCTGTACTCCCCTGTGTTTCTTTTCTCCCGGGCACCGAATACATCTCCGCAGTATCGAGGATATTAACCCCCTGTTCAAGCGCATAATCCAGTTGTTCATGACCTTCCTTCTCGCTATTCTGCTCCCCGAAAGTCATTGTTCCAAGGCATATCTTGCTTACTTCGAGATCGGTTTTTCCAAGTTTAGTGTACTCCATTAATTCGAACGTTTTTAGTTGACGCGAATATAACATTGCAAAAGCAACATTGTTGTCATTTTTGATATACAAAAAAACAGGCCGGTTGAAAAAAATTTCAACCGGCCTGTTGATGCCTTTGCTTTAATTAATCTATCGTAACTTATTCTTTATTCAGCCTTTAAGGGGTTGTAATCCGCAATTTATTCTTTTTCCAGCCCTGAAGGGTTGGACACCCGTAATACAAACCATCAACGGCAATATAAGTATTCTCTATTTTGTCCATAACCCAGTTGTTGATATATTCACTTTGCTTGGACTGTATAGCCGCCTGCTTGATCTTTGAATAATCCTGGCGAAGGTTGGCTTTATGAGGCGGTGTCCTGGATTGTAACTGAACGATACGGTAATAAGTATCTCCGGGAGGCACCGTGTATTCAAACGGAGCGGAAATTTCCAGTTCCTGTAAAGTATCCAGCGCAAAGTATACATCCGGGTCCAGATCACCGATTTCAAAAAAGGTGTTTCCGGTCGCCGGATTCACCATGCGGCCATCGTTATTATAACTTTGAGTATTTTCATCCGAATACAACTTAACGGCTTCAGAGAAGGAAATAGAATCCACCTGAATCAACATTCTGACCGAATCGAGGTGGTCCTGTGCAAGATCCAGATCGTCATCGGTAATTTCAGGGCGAATTAAAATGTGGCGTACATTAATTGAATTACCCCTTCTTTCCAACAGCTGAATAATGTGATAACCAAATTCGGATTTCACAATCGGGGAAACTTCGTTTTTATCCAATTTGTATGCAGCAGCCTCAAAAGCCGGAACATACTTACCCCGTTTTGCCCATCCAAGATCACCACCGGCCTGACCTGAAGCATCACTTGAATATTTTCTGGCCATCTCTCCAAAGTCAGCACCTTCATCAACGATCTTTTTTCGAATGTTCGTAAGGAGATCTATACTTTTCTGACGTTCTTCTTCATTTACCAAAGGTTTATATACAATTTCTCCTACTTCTACCTCTGCATTAAAATAAGGAAGACTATCTACCGGTATTTGATTAAAAAAAGCTTTCACCTCTGATGGAGTTACGGTGATATCCGCCATAATTTGTCCCCTCATTTGCTCAACAAGCAACTGATCACGCAAATCTTCGCGAAAACGGTCCTTCACTTCATCGATAGATTGTCCATAGTAGGCTTCGAATTGATCAATACGCCCACCCATGTATCCAAGAATCTGATCGATCCGGGCATCCAATTGCTGTTCTACCTGGGCGTCTTCTACAAGGATACTATCAAGTTTTGCCTGATTGAGTAACAATTTTGTGACCATAATACTGGTAACAATTTCACACCTTGCACCTTCGGGAAGTGCTCCTCTTTGTTCTGTTGCCAAAGCATATTGTTCCTCCACATCTGACAAGAGGATCAATTCTCCTCCAACGGTGGCAACCACCTTATCTATCACCTCTCTTTGTCCCCAGGCTGCCGATGTGATCAACAGCATTATCATCAAGAAAAAAAGTCTGTTCATTATAATTTTCTTTTTCAATTTCTTTAAGTACTAAAAGGGAAACAAAACTCTTGCTGCTCCCCTGACAAGGTTAATTCATGTCAAAGATTTTGACATTACCTCGTCTCATTTCCCGCTCGTAAAGTTCTTCCTTGGTATTATCGAGCAATTTAATCTTCCTATTATGCAGGATCACTTTTCTCGCCTGCCCTTCGATATAGGAAAGTGGCGCAATATCCTTCCGGTTTTTGGACTCAAAAAGCCGGAAATAATACTGAAAATTAGCATCTCTCTGACTAAAATCCCGTTTGGCCCCGACATTATCGGCCGTCAGCGTTCCTGCGGGCAATTCTACAGCTATATCATCAAGGTCGTACCAGATGCTGTCTTCAAGGATATGAACCTCCGCATTTTTGGTGCAAAAATCAATCAGTTTATCCAGATCCTGAGGATCGTTACTGTTCCAGAGCCTCCTGAGATTATCCGCTTCAGGAACCGGCAATTTCACCTTAATAAAATGACAGCGGACAATTGGTGTCTCCAACTGATATTGCCCTTTGTTCATTTCGTAAAAATCAGTCAGCTCAGCCTGTGAAATAGTCGAATCCAGCATTTGCTCCGCCAAAGCTACCTCATAATTATGGGTAATCAGAGAGGCTCTGTAAATACGTACCAGCTTATCAATATTAAGATCTGGCGGCAAATTTATTTCAGCTTCATGTTGTAACAAAGCATCTCTCAGCCAACGTTGAACATAAGCCTTAATGGTGGCCGAACTATCCTCAGCAGTCATGCCCTCAGGAAACATCCCATCCATTTCCGAGAGGTATAACTTTTTATTATGCACCTGTGCCAAAAGCCGATCACCGGATTCTGATGTATTATCTACCTGACAGGCAGTAAAAGAGAACAATACCGCCAAAATCAGGACCATACCTGCCCAATTCTTCAGCATCTTATTTTTTTATTAGGCTTTTTAAAACCTTTTTATTGATCACTACTTTATACTCATTCTCTAATTCCTCAACCCATTTTTTCTCCAGGTGATCCTGGTAATCAGCTACAACATAGCCGCGTGCTTCTTCAAGTTTCTTTTCCGT
>QQUB01000272.1 GCA_008501835.1 Bacteroidota bacterium | reverse complement strand
AACATATATCTGTTTAACTGAAGGGTGGGATATTTCGGCGGACTACTTTTGTGTTCCCACAAAAATGTAATAACGACTTCACTATCTATTGAAGGGCAGGTATAAACAATATCAGAAAAAAATTCACGTAGCTGAATATCAACATAAGAGGTATTTGCGATCGTGAGCTTTGAAAGATCCAATTGCTCCCAGAGAGGCTTTGGCAAAAACTCACGGATAAAATCAAAAGCGATGTCCTTGCGAGAAAAAACAGCTTTGAAGAACTCATCGTGAGGGGATAGGTTGTTTTCTTTGGTTTTCATCCACCAAAGGTAAGATCTTTAAAGATCAAACACAAATTTTTATTTTTAAAATTAACAAAACTTATTGTTTGTTTTTATTGCCACCCAGTTAGATGCAAAAAGTCGAATAGCGACTATATATCATAAGCATGGCACACAGTGCCATGTCTCTAACAGAAAAGAAATCAGTGCCATAGGTACTAAATAAAATTTCCCGAGTTTCAGATTCTTCTCTATTGAATCGTTCAAACCAAAAACGGGTTTTGCCATCACTGGCAAAACCCGTTTTTCGTATAAAATTGTCTGAAGACTGAGTACTACAGGCTGTCGACTTATTTTAGAACTGCAAAGCAGGCATTCTGCGCTTAGCCCATTCAAAAGCTCCAAATAAAACAGCACTGTAAAACAGGTTCCCCAGCAAAGTATAACCGAAAAATGGAATCCCTGCTGCGAAACAAGCGATCAATCCTGCTCCGGTTTTAGGGTAAGTAAGTCCCGTCGCCCATACTCCAAAGTTGGTGATCAGGAAAAAGGCCACAGCACCTATCAATGCCGCAAGCGCAATATTGGTTACTTTGATATTCTTCAGCAAATAAAACCCTATGGCTACCACCAAAGCAATAGCCCCGTATACCCAGAAATTTCCAAATAACTGGAATCCTGTGTAATATTCCGGGAACTGAACCGGTAAGATCAGATTGTTGTAAACCAGATCACTTAGCCACATGGCCGCTAATGGAATCAAAAATCCAAGATATCTTTTGGAAAAATAAGCAGCACCGAAAAGGGCCATTCCACCAATTGGAGTGAAATTTGGTGGGTGTGGGATCAAACGGCTAAAAGCCGCAATTAATACGAACAACACCAATACTCCGGTACGTAATTTAATTTTATTGGACATAATAATTTTCTTTTTGTGGAAGCAAAAATATAAAACATAGCTTGAAATAACCATTCCACAATCAAATAATTGTTATGAGTCAGTTAATGTCTAGGTATTAGACTGAATTCGCTGGAAATATTTTACATTTGCGAAACTTTCTTAAGTTGAATAATTGCTTAGCTCTAATCATAAAAGATTATAATGGGTAAAAAAGTTTTGAATGCTGTCCCTATTCTTTGGGAATCGACTAAATATTTCTCTCTTCTTTTTGTAGTGTTGTCGTTTTTTTATTCCTGTACCGGAGATGGATCCGGGGGAAAAGACAATACCGGTAACACCGATCCTGAATACAAAGGAGAGATCACTTTTTATACCAACAGATATACGACCATGGAGCAACACCTGGTCAATACTTTTACAGAACGTAAATTTATTAAGGTCAACGTTGTAACAGATAGTCCGGAAGGTTTACTGGCAAAACTTTCTTCTGAAGGTGATAAAACAACAGCTGATGTGATTCTGCTGGACAACCTGGTGGATATGTACGCTGCCAAAGCTGCAGGAGTGCTTCAACCATTTTCAACGGATTCGGTGGCACATGCTATGCCTTCCAGGAATACTGATCATGAGGGGTATTGGGCAGGATTTACCAAATACCCGATAGGATATGGCTGTAATAAGCTGGCCATTCCCAAGCCAAGCGTAATCAATGTATATGAGGATATTACCAACCGGTATTGGAAGGGTAGAGTGGTTGTGTCAAATGCCTCAAATAAGGAAAATCAGTTTCTGGTCGCAACCATGATTGCAGAAAAGGGAGAGGCAGCTACCAGGGCCTGGCTACAAAAATTGGTTGACAATTTTGCTATAGACCCTGTTGCCGATTCAGAGGCCGTGATCAGGGCAGTAGCCGAAAGAAAAGGAGAGATCTCCTTCATCAATGCTTCAGAACATATCCGCTGGACCAACTCAGGAAGTACTGATAATTTTGAAACAGGGTCCAAAGTTGGGGTCAAGGTTCCTAAAGATGATAATAATAAAAGTTATTACAATCTTGTCTCACTTGGGTTGTCCAGGTTCTCTGACAACCGAAATGACGCTTTGAAGTTCATAGATTATATGATCTCTTATTCTGCACAGAAATACTATTGTGATCTTACTTTTGAATTTCCTGTTAATGTATTTACCATTCCGAGCGATTTTATCTTGAGTGTCGGAGGATACGCGGAAAAAGAACTTGATTTCCTCACTGCCTCACAAAATATAGAACGTGCCAAAACCCTCATGCAGGAAGCTGGCTGGAAATAATCCATTAATTAAGGAAAAATCAATGACGAATTATCAACAATAAACATGCTGGTAATTCGTCATTGAAAAGGACAAATTGAACGACCAACCACAATTATTGACCACTTTTCAAAAGAATGAAACTATGAGCAGAAAAAATCTGATCCTCTTATTGTTACTTTTTTCTATAAATCTTTCCGGACAAAGAGTTTATTGGCAGCAGGCCGTAGATTATAAAATGGAGATCGATTTTGATGTTGAAAAACATCAATTTACTGGTAAACAAACCATCGTTTACACCAATAATTCTCCCGATGTGATCGACCGCGTATTTTACCACTTGTATTTCAATGCATTCCAGCCTAACAGTATGATGGATGTCCGGTCCAGGAATTTACGTGACCCGGACAGAAGGCTTGGCAAGATCAGTAAGTATACCGAAGAAGAAATTGGATTTACCAAAATAAAATCATTATCCCAGGATGGGACCCCGATAAAATATGAAGTTGCCGGAACGATTCTTGAGGTTGATTTGGATACTCCTCTTAAACCAGGGGAACAGACGACCTTGTACATGGAGTATCTTTCTCAGGTACCGGTACAAACCCGTCGTTCAGGAAGAGATAACGCTGAAGGCATCGATTATTCCATGTCCCAGTGGTACCCTAAATTGTGTGAATACGACGAACAAGGCTGGCACGCAAATCCCTACATCGGCCGTGAATTCTATGGCGTTTGGGGTGATTTTGATGTGAAAATTACTATCAACAGCGATTACATCATTGGCGGAACAGGTCATCTGGTTAATGGCAAAACCGAAATAGGTTATGGTTATGAAGGTACACCTATGCGGCCCTTAACGAGAAGCAGGCAATTGACCTGGCATTTTGTAGCTAAAAATGTTCCGGACTTTGTCTGGGCTGCCGATCGTGATTACCTTCATACCGAGTATAAAGTTCAGGGGCAGGACCTGACCATGCATTTTTTCTATCAAAATGATCAAAAGATCCTGGAGAATTGGGAGAAACTGCCGGGTATTATGGCAGAGGTTTTTGCTTTTGTTCAGCCAAAATACGGACCATACGATTACAAACACTATGCCTTTATTCAGGGAGGTGACGGAGGTATGGAATATCCGATGGCGACACTCATCACCGGGAATCGTGGCCTGCGCAGCCTGGTAGGTGTATCAGTTCATGAACTTATGCACAGTTGGTACCAGATGGCGTTGGGAACCAATGAAAGCCTTTACTCCTGGATGGATGAAGGTTTTACAAGTTATGCTTCGACTATTGTAATGAATCATTTAGCTGGCAAGGGCATGGTTGAAGGACAAACTTCGGACAAACCTTTTCAGGGAACATATTCATCTTATATCGGTTTTTCACAGAGTGGTTATGAAGAGGCAATGAGCGTTCATTCTGATCATTACCAAACAAATTCTGCCTATAGTGTAAATGCTTATGTAAAAGGCGCTGTATTTTTGCATCAATTGGAGTATATTGTGGGGAAATCAGTATTTGACCAGGCAATGCTTGATTATTTTGAAAAATGGGCCTACAAACACCCGAACCCCAATGACTTTATCAGGGTTGTAGAGACAGCCTCAGGTCTGGAGCTCGACTGGTATAGAGAATATTGGGTGAACACGACACATACCATTGATTATGCCATCAAAAATGTTGAGGGTAGCAAGAAAAGCACCAAGGTAACCCTGGAAAGAATAGGTGCAATGCCAATGCCGGTCGATATTGTTGTTACTTACAAAGATGGAAAACAGGAAATTTATAATGCTGCTCTTAGGATCATGAGGGGTAACAAACTCCGTGAGTCCAATGATATGAAACGTGTCAACCTTCCGGATTGGCCCTGGACTCACCCGGAATATGAGTTTGAAATCCCGGCAGGTTTGAATAAAATCAGCAGAATTGAGATTGATCCTTCAGGAAGGATGGCAGATGTAAATAGTGAGAACAATACTTTTGTAGCAGAGGAGCCTGACCTATTG
>QQUB01000740.1 GCA_008501835.1 Bacteroidota bacterium | reverse complement strand
CCAATAACCATGCGATGTGGCTGGCCCTGTTGGTATTTATGGTAGCACGGGGAGGTATTCAACACCTTTTCTTTTGGAGAAAAGGTGTTGAATTGAGGTAATTCTCGTACTCGCCGAACCTGTCTACTATGTCTATTGTCCACAAAATTAAATACGGCTATTTTAAGCCTTCTGACTTAAAATCAATATCCACCACACCCTTAAGGATGCGTCTCTGACGCTTAGGAGGGGAGAAGAATACTTATTCTGCAAGCGTTTTGTTATTAGAAATTAGATCTGTGTCTTATTCCATATCTGTAGAGTATGGGGCCAAGGTCGTCTGAAGACGACAAGAATATTGGTTTGAAGTTTGCAAACTTCAAACAACACCAGGTTAACGCACAACCGAAACATCTCCCTTAAACTGAACAAACTCCCCGTCAATAAACAGCACATCCGCCATATAAGTAAATACTCCGGAATTGACAGGTTGTCCGAGGAAAATACCATCCCAGCCCAGAGCTTCATTATTAGGAGCAAAATTCTTGCCCTCAAACACCAGTTCTCCCCAGCGATCAAAGATCCGCAATCGGTGAATCTCAGCGACAGCCGGACCGGTAAATAGCGTAAACCCATCGTTTATACCATCACCATTGGGAGAAAAGACATTCGGAATATAAACCGGCCTGTTTTTGATTACATGAATCGTAAGGTCATCAATGGCAATGCAGCCATCCTGATCGGTAATAGTAACCAGATAAGTAGTTGTATTTACGGGATTGAGGAATACATTGGAACAATCATCGTTAAGGCAACTCAGGAAATCTGTTGGCGTCCAGGCAAATGTTACCGGAGTGAAATTGGGAATAGCCTGGGCGGTGGTGTTGAATCCTAGTTCGATGAACTGATCAGGTCCTGCCTCAACGATCAACTCGGGTGGTTCCGTAACGGTAATATCAACGGTAGCATCACATCCGTTGGCATCCAGAACGGTAGCAACATAATCTCCGGCCGGTAAACCGGTGAATATGGAATCTATCTGGAAGGTCTCCCCGTCAAGGCTGTACTCAAAAGGTGGCAGCCCTCCAATCCCTGTGACACTTATCTGTCCTTCGCTGTAACCAAAACAAATATTATTAATTACCTCCGTGGGTCCAATCTCCAGTAATGGCGGTTGAATCACAACTGCGACATCATTGATCTCACAGTCATTTTCATCAGTTACCGTAAGTGGGTAAGCACCGGCAACGAGATTAGCAATGTTTTCAGTCGAAACTCCTCCCTGCCAAAGGTAGCTGTAATCCCCCGTTCCACCGGTTACAATGGAGTTTACACTTCCATCACTCTCCCCATAACAACTTACATCAGTAATATCAAAACCTAAAGTCAATGGTGGCGGATCCTGGAGTTGCAGTTGGAAATTACCCATACAAAGGTTTTGATCCAAAACGTCCACAAAGTAAGTTCCGGCAGGAAGTCCGGTCATTGTATTATTGTTGACATACCCATTGCCATCATTGAAATTATATTGATAAGCAGGCAGACCATTGGCAATAGCAATGACCAGAGACCCATCAGAATAGCCTGTACATGAAGGATCAGTAATCGTTTGAATCCCGGGATCGAGCTCAAGAATGAGTTCATGTACATCAATGGAAAGATCTATTTCACAATCACTATCATCCCTGATAGTGACGTCATAAAGGCCATTGATCAGGTTGTTATAAGTATTATCATTAGTAAATCCGGTGTTTTCCCAATTGAATTGATAGGGTGGGGTAGCTCCATTCACCAGAAGTTCTATTGCGCCATCAGTTCCTCCGTTACAAGTAGGCATGGTGATAAGGGTGTCGATCTCCCAAACGGGCGGACCACTCACATCAAAACTGGCTTCCATTTCACAGGTTGCCTCATCCACTACTGTAACAGTGTAGGTGCCTTGTTGGAGGTTGTTGATATCTTCGGTTATCGCCCCATTACTCCACGTATATCCATAGGGGCCGTAGCCACTGTCGGTATTGAAGTCAATGGCCCCGGTACCGTCGTTCGGGCAGGTTTCATCCAGAACGATGCCCGTGAAATCAAAATGGTCGTCACAGCATATGACATTCACCGTATTTTGAACAATGGTCTTTAAACAGCCCTGAGCACTTTTGACGGTAAGAACAACTGATTTTATACCAGGACGATTATAGGTTACCGCGTGGGGTCCTGGTCCTGTTGCAGACTGAGGAGTAGCTGTCGGACCAAAAGTCCAGGTCCATTCTTCAAGGCCTCCTGCAAAAAATGAATCATCGTCATAAATGACCGGTTCGCCGATACAAGCTTCTTCCGGGGCGTAATTCATGGCCACTTCAGGGCCCAGGAAAGTTCCTGTTCCACCAAATTCAATGGAAAAGCCATTGCCTGACTGGCTGAAATTGTTGATCACCAAAGCATAACTCCTTCCCGAAACCATATCGATGGCATCTACAAAATTATTATCTCCATCCTGGCATCCACAGGTTTCACTTATGTCCGGGTCACCATCTAAAAGACCGGTAGCTCCTGTACAGGCTATCCATTCTGATAAAGGTTCTCCCACATTTTCTCCGGAGGCCATACAGCGCAGATCAAATTTTCCCGAACAATCATCTATCCCATTGGGTAACTCATAAATAACAAAATCTATATCGTCAGTTGGGTTCAGAGGGGTTATGGTGAATTCCAGTGTTCCTGAGTCATCACAGGTCCATTTATACCAGGTGGATCCGGACTCGGTAATCTGGCAGGTGGCAGAGTTACAGGATACATTACTGATCTCATTGGGATCATTCCCGACACCATTCAGGAACCCAACTGTGAAAGGAGATTTATCACAAAGAATAACACCCGGCTCACAGTCACCTGAAGCATTGGGTACTTCATTAAAATTATTGATACACAATTGAAAGGTTCCCGTAAATCCAAAACGGGCACTTACCCGAATGTAATAGGTTTCTCCGATGTTCAAAGGCCCGGCAAAGAGACTCGCCTGATCTACATTAAAAGCATCCGAAGCACATCCAAGTTCCACGAGGTTGTCACATGGGCCACTGTAAACTGCAAATTGTGGATTTTGCTGGTTACCTCCGGGGGTGTTGGGGACCATCCCGATTACAGTAACATTGACAGTGGTTGCTATAGCCGTAAAAGCAAACCAAACATCATTATTGTCCTGATTATTAGGAAAGCAACCCGGGCTGGGTTCCGGCGAAATAGTCGCATCATAATTATTGAATTCCGCTACAGCTGAGCACCACGCATTTACGTCAGGAATAACGATAGCATCAATACATTCATCATTAGCAGGTTGAGCAAATGAAATGACCGGTAAGCATAAAATTAGAATCAGTAATAAAATGTAGTTCTTTCGCATAGCCTTCATATTTTTTAGTTCAAGTGGTTTCAGGAGCAATTTTGTGTTATTTCCTTAGGTCCTTGTTCTCCTATTCCTTGTTTCCTTTATTAATATAGACCTTCAAGTTCTCAATTCTGTTGGACAATTTATGTTAAGAACGTTTTAAAATTGAGTTTTTTGATGAAGAACACAAATCAATTGGCCTTTTTGGAGACATATTTGGGAGTTTCATTGGTGATTTTCCTTATTTGGTTTTGGTTGCCAGCAACTGCTCAATCTTCTTCACCGAAAGATCTACCCCAATAATCATTCCTTCGGGATCAATCAGGTAGGTAGTTGGAATTTCCTTTACACCGTATTGCTCTGCAATGGTTCCATTTTCAACCTCTGCTGAACCGGACGAATCTAAAATGTGCCCGGACCAGTTCAACTGATCAGCATCGATGGCCTTTTGCCACATATCAGGATCATCCTTTACTGCAATGCTGATGATTTCAAATCCGGAGGCATCTACAAATTCAACTTCCTGAAGCTGGTTGTATAGTGCCACCAGTTTGGGATTATTCTTCCGGCATGGCCTACACCAACTGGCCCAGAAATCCAGCAGGACATATTGTCCTTTCAAGTCCGATAATTTTACAACTTCACCATCCATCCTTTTCGCGGAAAATTCCAGCGCTGGTGTTCCATTAATAAGTTGAGACTTATTTTTGACCCTTTCTGAAATAAACCAAATGGCGGTACTTGCTAATATTACAACAAAGACGACGCCTAGTTTTTTCTTCATGCTATTTTTTCTGAATTTATTTGAAAACAACATTGGTAAATATAAGTAAAGTCTCCTTTCTTTTTAATCGAAGAGTTAGCACCAGTTTGCAGAAAGAACTGCCAAAGGCTAACGGTGGGTGACCAACGGTTTTAAAACAGATGAGCCTTGCAAAATAAGAAACTACCATAACAGAGGCCTTAATCGGAAACAACTTGAACCCTTTGAACTCCTTAAACAATTTCAACCTGGTTCTGTTCAGGTACTCAGTATCAAATGACCAAAACGATTTGAAACGATCTGAAACACTATGCAACTGCTCTAACCGGTCACAAGAA
>QQUB01000594.1 GCA_008501835.1 Bacteroidota bacterium | reverse complement strand
GAAGCCAGGATTTTTGCTCTGTCTGTTGACAAGTCATGGTTCCCGTCTACAAAATATATAGGAGCTTTGATTTGCTTTAAAGGCTCAAAGAATTTTTCTTGCAGTGCATATTTGCTGTCCAGATAATCCCCCGTAAGGAAAATCACTTCAGGATCGAGATCATTTGTTTTTTGGATAAGGTTTTGCAGATAATCATGGTTTCTGAAATGGCCAATATGAATATCTGAAAGGTGGACAGCTTTTATTTCCTTGTCCAATCCCGGAAGGGTGATTTCGAGATTTGTGGTTCTTACATGGTAGCTGTTCCAGTAGCCGTATAAGGTCACGGCCAGGGTCAATCCCAAACTGATAACTCCATAAGTAATTGGAGTGAATTGGAATGGAATGTTCAGTAAGCTGACTACAAGGAAAGATAAAGTCATGAACAGATACACTCCCATGGTAACTGTTGCCACTTTAAATAAAAAATGCCCGATGCCTGATGTTGAATTGATGAAAACACCTGTAGCAGTAAGAAAAAACAGGATCACTAAAGTGAAACCGATATAAAAGGGTCTCGTACTTTCCATTGAAAAAATCCAGGAAAATCTTCCGGAGAGAAAAGTGACGGATGATGCCATGATGGCCAAAAAGGTTAACAGAAAAATATAGGGAAGTACTGCTTTCATCGTTTGTCTAATTTAAGCTCCGGAATTCATTTGGACTGACCCCAGTTTTGGATTTAAAAAGCCGCGTAAAACTTTGCGGATGTTCAAAGCCAAGATCATAGGCTATCTGACTCACGGAGTCTGTCGAATTCAATAATGCATTTTTTGCTTTGTCGACCAGAATATTATTGATGTGACCTTTGGCGCTTAAGCCTGTTTCTTTTTTCAGAAGGTCGCTCATGTAATTGGCGGACATGTTGAGTTGGTCGCTGAAATAACTGACCTTGGGCATGCCGTGTAGAAGTGGCATGTCGGAGGAGAAGTAGTTTTTCAGCAAACTTTCAAACTCGGTGACAAAGTCTTTGTTAAAGCTTGTCCGGGTATAAAACTGGCGGTCGTAAAAACGCAGGCAGTTATTGAGTAATAGCTCCAGGTTGGAAATGATCAACTGGTGGCTGTGTGTGTCCAGGTTCTGGCTGTATTCTCTTTTAATCTGCTTCACAATTGAGAAAACATACTCTTGTTCTTCGGCGGATAAATGAAGTGCCTCATTGGCTTCATAATCGAAAAATGAATAGGTATCAATGTTTTTCCCAAGGGTTGATTTACGGAAAAGGTCCGGGTGGAACATCAGGAACCAGGTGTTGCTGTCTTCCGGGATCTCAATTTCGTGCCCTTCCATTACCTGGTCGGGTGCCAGAAAAACCAAAGTTCCTTCCTGAAAGTCATACGAAGTTCGCCCATAGGTGAGGGAGCCGCTGATCTTATCTTTAAACATGATCATATACATGTCGGAGGTGAGTTTTACCCCGACGAAATTCGAATTATCCTGTTTGCTAAATTCAATTAGCTCTTTTTCCTCAATCAAACTTATCAGCGGATGTTTGGGAGGCTTCAGTCTGGAAATCTCATGCATCTCGGTGATGCTCTTTATGCGAATTATTTCACTCATTTTTCACTCAAATTGTTAAAGTCATTTTAATAACCATTTACCTAATGTTTCCTTTGCAGTATCCGAAAGAGGTTTTCCTCTTCCGCTAGTATTGTCCACTTGTACAATGACCGTTTCAGCGTCTGCTACACATTCACCGTTTTGAAACAGTCTTTGGTAGATGGTCATGGAACTATTACCCAGTTTTAAAATCCCTGTACCGATATCCACCTGGCCGGGCCATTTCATTTCCCTGATAAAATTTAATTTCAGCGAAGCGATCACAAAGCTGGCTCCTTCAGACAGTATAGGCGGATCAGCATTGATCAAAAGTTCGACCCTGCCGGTTTCGAGAAAAGTCGAAAAAACGGCATTGTTCACATGACCCTGCCGGTCGGTATCACCATATCGGATCTTGTCAAATGTTTTTAGCGGGAAGTCTGTCAGGTTTAAATCTTGCATGGAAAAATTGTTGCTGGTTACTGGTTACAAGTTGCTGGTTGATCAGCCAAATAAATACTATTTTTTAGAAAAATAGTATTTATCCAATAATCAATTTTTTTTCCAGGACAACATTTTACTCAAAGGGTAAATATTTATCCCTTTGAGTTTCTCTGATACATCCTAAAGATGTTTTGCTTTTCCGCATCCTATGTCAAGGCTTTGGTTTATAATTTTTGGGGTATTTTAAATATAGATTCCATAATTTACAAAGCAAAAATAAAGGGAAATCAGGTTTAAGACTTAACCGTTTTACAGTAATGTTTAACCAAAACCTGTAATTGGCCTGGAAACTACTATTAAAGGTTGCGTTTTAATTAGATATGCTCTAAAAGTTAAAGCCCATTCTCAGACTAAACAAACTTTCCTCTTCTGTCCATGAAAAATAAGGATGAACTACTGCAATATTCAATAAGTCAAACCAAACCCCGAATGTGAAACTGTGATGCCACTTACTTGATTCTTCATTTTCTAACCATACTCTTCCAATATCCATCCCCCCCAGTACACCAAAATCAAACGGCAATATGGTATTGTCCCACTCCAATAATTTTAATCTGACATCAAAATTTTCATAAAATGATTTATCTCCTCTAAACCGGTTGTTGCGGAATCCTCGCAGGTAATTGTTATTCCCCAAATTGGGCATTTGATAAAATTGGGGTGTTCCATATACCTTGTGAAATCCAATATTGTTTGCCAGGACTATTTCCGGATTGGCAATAACCATCAGGTATGAACTTAGATTTGTGGAAAATGTCCAGAAGTCATTTATGGAATTGAGCTGGGAAAAATAAGCTCCTTCCACTTTAAATTGAATACCATTGGTAGGTTTGGATAACCTGTCAACAAAAACAGCGGAATGATTGATCTTTGCTCCAACAAAATTTTTCCGTTCAAAATCTTTTACATCAAATCCGGATTCGGGATCAGTTGTAATTCTACCGGGTTGTTCTTGAATTCCCACAGATTCAAAAACAGGACCAAGATCCAGGTGGAGTTGATTGTTGATACTACTAAAGTTGATAAGCGGTGAAAGGTATATGGACCGTTTTCTAACCCAATGAAATTCTCTCTCTCTAAGTGGGTTGTATGATTCATTACCTAAGCCAAAATAGTTTTCATAGTTTGGGTATTGGATATCCACGATATTTTTAATATTCAAATTGCCAATAACATCTGTATAGTGTCCGTTATAACGAACCTGGAATGCATTTCGACTTCCTGGCGCAAAGGATAGGTAAAGGCGATTTTGTCCTTTAAAGGGTTTTTTTCGCCATCCGTGGTTGACAATTCTTGAACTGGCTCCTATCCAGATACCATCATCTACTGAATACCCAAAAACAGGCATTGTCTGGGTGGTATTATATCTGAATTCATTTCGGATATATTCATTATTGTTTAACCTTTCATTGTAAGCAGTTTTTACACGTACTCCATTATCTTCCATTCCTTTTGAATCATCATAGGCGTAAATTTTTTGTTTGGTATTATTTTCCAGGTAATCTTCATCTTCTCCACCAATAATTCTCAGTCTTATGGGTGACCTTCCTGTCCCCTCAATGATGAATTGGTCCTTACCCCGCAATCCATAAAGTCTCACTTCTCTGGTTTCCTTCGGGTAAAATGTTCTTTCATACTTAAGAAGATTACCTTTTTTCTGTCTTACAACAAACCATTTTACCAGAATTGACCCATCCGGGTTAACAGCAATATTGAAGATGTCTTTATTATCCGTACCCGAAATATCTACTTCTTTTGACAAGAAACGGTAAAGCTGTCTTCCGGCCCTCATCAGACTATCCCGACGGCTTTTTAGCATTTCAATCAGCTCTGCACTATCATATTGTTGAACCTCATCAGGTAAATAGGTAAAGGCGTTGTGAATGACTTCATCCGTTATATTTTTTTGTAATTCACTGATAATTTCTTCCCATTCATTCCATTCAAGTTCATTCATAAAATACCGATCAAACCAACGAGCATTGAATGAAAGGTATTTTACATCTCTGAACTGATGGCGCATGGTTTTAAATTTCCTCTGGGCGGAAGAAGCTATCAATGTAGGGATGACCCCTCTGAATTTATAGAACGCCTGATCTCTGTCCCGGGGGATTGGCCTGTAAATTGTCTTGTCTTCACTTTCTTCAAATCTAGCCCATCGCCATTGGTCGTCGTGTCTGTCCCAATCATGAATCAGCAGGTCAAACATTCTGGATTTGCATACCCATTCCTGGTCGATAAAATGATGTTTTTTAGTTCTCAGGATTTCCAAAAGGTCCGAATACCCAATAATTTTGGATGAATTTCCGAATTGTGGAGCATCAGACCAATTTCCCCTTGGCCGCTGCTCTAATAAATATAATTCTTCAGAGAATTGGCTA
>QQUB01000667.1 GCA_008501835.1 Bacteroidota bacterium | reverse complement strand
AGGGTGTGTTGATTTTAGGTCCAAGGTTTACCGGTTCTGACCACTGATCGTTTTGCCAGGTACTTTGCCAAATATCCCGTTTGCCAAGGCTGCCTTTGCGATCGCTGGCAAAATAAAGGGTTTGTCCAGCCGTACTGAGGGAGGGTTGCCCTTCCCAGGCGGGGGTATTTACGTTTCCGGGAACCTTTTCAGGTTCTGACCATTGGCCATATTCAAAAGCGGAATAATACAAATCGCATCCGCCCCTTCCTGCCCGGGAATCACATCGGGTGAAAATGAGCATCCGGCCATCGGCGGAGATACATTGCGCCCCTTCATTTTGCGGAGTATTGATCTTTTCCATTGGTTGACGCGGTTGCCATTCGTGATCCCGGAGTTCTGAATAATAAAAATCCTCCTGATTGCCCACTCTTGCTGTAAAGACCAGTCTTGTTCCATCTGCCGTCAGGCTGGGCAGGTATTCCTGACTTTCTGTGTTTATGGAACTTCCAAGATTAATAGGATGGAAGGGCACCGGGTTGGCAATAGCTTCTGCGGCAAATCTGGCATTGGCCAGGTGTCGTTCCGCTTTTTGTCGCCTGATTTCGCTTTTGGCTTTGCTTTGGAGATAATGCTCAAAATGGTCAGCAGCTTTATTATACCACTGAAGATCCATTTCTGTCAGCGCGAGCTCGTACCAAACCCTGGGGATGTATTCCGGATCGATTTTCAGGACTTCTTCAAATTCATTGGCGGAAAGTTCGAGCAATCCGGTGGCTCCGAGAATAGAAGCTCTCAGAATTTTGGCATCGATGAATGTTGGGTCTTTTTCGAGTGCTTTGTTGAGTTGATCCAGGGCTTCCGGGAACTGTTCAGCCCGATTAAATGTTTGTGCTTTATCGTAGTATTTGAGAATCTTTTTGGGAGCGTTTACTTTGGTGGTATAATCCTGAGCAGTTAGCGAGGAAGTCAACGCGATAAAGAGAGCGAGTATAAAGAATCTAAAGTTTTGCATAGTATGAATTTGACGGTCCACGGTTGACTGCCTACGGCAAACGGTTTACGGCTGACGGTGGACGGTAGACGGTTTTCGGCCAGTGATAAGGAGTGGGTGAAAATCGCCTAAAAGTATTTAGTTTTAAAAGGGTTTTTGGTGATTTTATATTAATAATTTAATTCTTGTGCCAAAGAAACGAAAAAATATGTGGGCATATTGGAAGGAGCGGAGAAAAGTGGTACTTTTGCGGCCTTGAAAAGCAGGAAATGCGGGAATGTGAGAATGAGTGGATGCCAGAATGGAGAAAAGAGGAGTTGACAGAAATTAACGGCTGACGGCATACGGTAGACGATTTACGGTTTTAGATAAAGAAAGACGTTCAAAAAATGTAACTACCAAAATTGAGGTTTAAACCCTTTTAACTACTTGAACATTGAACCCCTTGAACCAGTTTGGTGGATAAAAGAATAAACAAGTCGCATCGCGACGGCATATTATTGCCGGACACAAAGTGTCTGGAAGGAGGGAAATTAATCACTCAGGCCGAAGCGTTAAGCGGAGGGCGCCGCAGGGACGAGGACAGCAAGGGATAGGAGCGAAGTGGATAGCCCGGCCCCGGCACAACATGCACGGGGTGATGCCCCCAAAACCAGCAACAAGTAACTAGCAACAAGTAATAAAAAAAGATACCATGTACAGAACGCATAATTGCGGAGAGCTCCGCCTCGAAGATGCAGGAACAGAAGTCGTGATGAGTGGTTGGATACAGACTTCCAACAATTTAGGACACATGAACTTTGTTCAATTGAGGGACCGTTACGGGATTACTCAGTTGAATTTTAATAAGGATGATGATGAGGCTTTATTGGAGCGCGCTGCAGAACTTGGGCGTGAGTTTGTAGTGAAAGTGGAAGGAACCGTTCGGGAGCGTAGTAGCAAGAACATGAAAATCCCCACCGGAGAAATTGAGATCCAGGTGAAGAGTATGACGGTTCTGAATGAATCAAAAGTACCTCCATTTACCATTGAAGATGAATCTGATGGCGGTGATGAGCTGCGTATGAAATATCGTTACCTGGATATTCGTCGTAATCCGGTGAAGGAAAGTATCATCTTCCGTAGCCAGGTGGCACTTGCTTCCAGAAATTATTTATCCTCGAAAGGATTTATTGAGGTAGAGACGCCATTTTTGATCAAGAGTACTCCTGAGGGAGCCCGTGATTTTGTGGTGCCAAGCCGTATGAATCAGGGACAGTTTTACGCATTGCCGCAATCGCCGCAGACTTTCAAGCAGTTGCTGATGGTGGCAGGTATGGACAGATATTTCCAAATCGTAAAATGTTTCCGTGATGAGGACCTGAGAGCTGACCGTCAGCCGGAGTTTACACAAATTGACTGTGAAATGGCATTCGTTACCCAGGAAGATATTCTCAATACCTTTGAGGGATTAACGAAGCATGTTTTTAAGGAAACGCTTGGCATGGAACTGGCTGATTTCCCAAGAATGCAGTACGATGAGGCGATGAGAAGGTTTGGTTCTGATAAGCCGGATATGCGTTTTGGAATGGAGTTCGTTGAACTGAATGATGTGGCCAAAGGCAAGGGATTCGGTGTATTTGATAATGCAGAAATGGTAGTCGGAATCTGTGCGGAAGGGCAGGCTGAGGGATATTCCAATAAAGATATCAAGAAACTGACCGAGTGGATGCAGCGTCCGCAGATCGGAGCTAAAGGGCTGGTTTATGTAAAGTTTTTGAATGACGGAAGTGTAAAATCATCCGTAGGCAAGTTTTTCAGCGATGAAGACCTGAAGGCCTGGGGTGAAAAATTCGGTGCCAAGGCAGGAGATATGCTGCTGATCCTGAGTGGTGAAACTGACAAGACCCGTAAACAACTCAATGAGCTTCGCCTGGAAATGGGGAATCGCATGGGATTGATCAAAGAGGGTGATTTCAAACCATTATGGGTTGTGGACTTCCCGCTTTTGGAGTGGGATGAAGAATCTGAGCGTTTCCATGCTATGCACCACCCGTTTACTTCTCCTAAGAAAGAAGATGAGGAGCGTATGTTGACAGGAGATCATGAAACGATGAAGGCGCTAAGGGCTGATGCCTATGACCTTGTTATCAACGGTGCTGAGATCGGTGGTGGATCTATCCGTATTCATGACAGGGCATTGCAGGCACGTAATTTCAAATTATTAGGATTTACTGATGAAGAAGCGGAAGAGCAGTTTGGGTTCCTGATGGGAGCTTTTGAATATGGTGCGCCTCCACATGGTGGTATCGCATTTGGTTTCGACCGTCTTTGTGCGGTGTTGATGGGGCAGACTTCTATCCGTGATTTCATTGCCTTCCCTAAAAACAACCAGGGACGTGATATGATGATCGATGCGCCTGCCACTATCGATGAGGCGCAATTGGATGAGCTTGGGTTGAAGTTGAACCTGAACCTGAAGGAGGAGTAGGAGCCACGAATACACGAATTATTTTTTGTGGATTTATTTCACGGATTTGAATATAAAAAAAGAGTCGCCTCGGATTGTTCGGGGCGACTCTTTTTTTATGATTTTTTGGGATTAGTTTTTCAAAATGCACTTTCCAGTAACATAATAGTTTTTGGTTTGTAATCTGTAAAAATAGACTCCGCCATCTAATCCTTTCGGCTGCCATTTCACCAGATGGTTTCCGGCAGGCTGATGTCCTTCAAAAAGTGATCTCACTTTTTGGCCATTTGAGTTGAAAATATCAATGGAAACGAAACCGGCATTTTTTAATTCATAATTTATCGCCATAGATGTTTGGAAAGGATTCGGAAAGGATTCGATTTCCTGGATGGACTTTGTTTTACTTTCTTTTACTGAATTTATAACTGGGTTATATTTCCATACAGCATCTGTAACAAAAGGTCCCGAGCCACCAAAATAGAAATCATCATAGGCTCCTCCAAAGGTGTATAAACAGGACTCTCCTTCTTCATCAGCTGCCACAGCATAACCAAACCATCCTATGGATTCGGGTAAATCGGAATCAGCGTGTATTGTCCATTCGTTTTCCAGAGGATTAAATTCCATCACTGAATACGTTGGTCCACCCCCGAAAATAAAGATACTTTCACCGATCACTCCTGATCCATGCCATAATCTGCTTTCAGGCATTTGACTATCAACGGACCATAAATTTATCTCCGGGTTATAAACTTCAACATCTCTATTGTCGAGATTACTTCCTCCAAAAACATAGATTTTGCCATCAAATACTTCAGCAGTATGCAAAGCCCGGGAGGAAGGCATATTAGCCATGAGTGTCCAGGTATCTGTCAACGGGTCATACATCTCGACAGTGTTTTCAAGGTCTGCGGGAGGAGCTTGACTCCTGCCACCGAGGACATAAATTTTATCCTCAACCAAAACTGCACGGTGGTAAAACCGGGGTTTGACCATATTGCTTTTACTGGTCCAGGTACCATCTCCGTTCAGATCATAAACATAGAC
>QQUB01000102.1 GCA_008501835.1 Bacteroidota bacterium | reverse complement strand
TTTTGGCCTGCAAGAACACCCGGTATTCATTCCAATAGTGATAATTCTATAGCCACCATTAATTACATTGAGATCGGAGGGGTCGAACAATGCGTTTTAATCAGAGGGGAAGACACGGACAACCCCATTTTATTGTTTTTACACGGTGGACCGGGAATGCCCATGATGTATATGGCACATGAATTCCAGCGACCTTTGGAAAAGCACTTTACGGTTGTACAATGGGACCGACGTGGTGCAGGGAAAACCTATTCCAGAAACATCCCTTCCGCTGAGAGTATGAATGTCAATCAAATCCTTAAAGATGCATTTACATTAATAGATACTCTAAAAACAAGGTATAATCAGGAAAAAATAATTTTAGCAGGTCATTCCTTCGGAACCTATTTAGGAAGTATAATGGTTAGCCAACGACCTGAATTATTTAGTGCATATGTCAGTATTGGCCAGGTTGTTGATAACGCAAGGTCGTTGACCCTGCAGGAAGCCTTTATTCGGGAACAAGCGGAAAAGTCTGGACGAGATGATATTATTTCGGCATTGGAACAACCTTCAAAACCTGGATTCGAAAACTGGCTTTTTGAATTTGGCGGAGAACTAAAAGAAAGCAAGTCTTTTTTCCCCTTAATCTGGTCTGGCTTACAAGCTCCGGAATATACACTGGCTGAAACCCTTGATGTAGCAAAAGGGTCTTCTTTCAGTTCGTTGAACATGAAATATAATGTACTAACTAACAGCATTTTAGAAGAAATAACAGCATACAATATACCCGTATATTTCTTTATTGGCCAATCAGATTACACCACACCACATGAATTGGTTCAAAAATACTATGAAACAATAACGGCCCCAGACAAGGAGATTGTTTATTTTGAAAATTCAGCTCACTTTCCCTTTTTTGAGGAGCCTGAAAAATTTTGCAAGGAGATATTGAGGTTATTAGGTGCAAAAAACTGAGTACATCAATTGGCCTTCACTTGACCACTCAGCATTGTTTCTTTTGTTAATTAATACCTTGGAGACCTCAATGTGAATCAATGAATGACAATCAAAAAAATCAACAATTTTGGTGGACAATAAAATAGTTATTAGAATAGCTGAGCAAGAGGACTCAAAAGTCATTACTCAAATATTAAGCTCTGCCTTTCAGGAATTCAAAGAAAATTATACCCCAAAAGCTTTTGAAGCTACTGTGATCGAACCTGAAAAAGTCGTGGAGCGAATGAGTACAGGAATAGTATGGATAGTTAGTAGGAAGAATGAAGCAGTAGGGACAGTCTCCGGAAAAATATTAAACAATACTTTTTATATTCAGGGAATGGCGGTAGTTCCAAAAGGAAGAGACCATAAAATTGGCTACCTTTTACTCAAAACGATTGAAGATTATGCAATAGAAAATAAGTGCCAAAATTTACTTTTAAATACAACCCCTTATTTGACTAAAGCCATCAGATTGTACAAGAAATTTGGCTTTCAAATAATAAATGAACCCCCTTATGATTTATTTGGGACTCCATTATTCAACATGAAGAAATTTTTAAAATAAAAACTGATTTGGAAATAAGAATATTAGAAACGCAAGATATTGAGATGGTCGTAGAACTTTGGTATGAGACCTCTCTGGTTGCACATGATTTCATTCCAGCCAGTTACTGGGCAAAGCATAAAAAGGCTATGGCTTCAGTCTATTTGCCTAACTCTGAAACCTATTTGGCCATTGAAAATGAAAAGATTGCCGGCTTTATTTCAATGGCGACAAATTATTTAGCAGCTATTTTTGTTGACAACAAATTTCAGGGAAAGGGAATTGGAAAAAAATTATTGAATTTTATAAAGGAAAAAAGAGCAACGATCCAACTCAAGGTGTATAAGCAAAACACTACATCGGTGGGGTTTTACAAGAGTCAAAATTTTAAAATCATCTCTGAAAGCATTGAGGAGGAAACGGGTAAAAGGGAGTTTATGATGGAATGGAAAAAGGAGATACCGACAAAAGCGTAATTGTATTTATGGACGCGAAAATGGAGAGGGTAACTATTACCGGGGAAATTGAGTTGCAACCAATTTCTGTTGCAGACACTTCAAAATTGCAACAATTAATGTTTACCATTTACCCTCCAATCTACGCTCATTTATGGATTGATGGTGGGCAAAGTTATTTGCAAATAATCTATTCGAAAAATAATATTAAACAGGAATTATTAAACCCGCAATCGAGGTATTTCTTCGTTCTTTACAATAAAGAGACGGTCGGGATTATAAAATTTGTACTTGACAAAAATTACAGAAAGGACGAAAGCAAAATGATTAAACTGCATAGAATTTACCTTTTAAATACTGTTCGGGGAAAAGGGGTCGGATCCATATTACTCAAATGGCTGGAGAGGGAAATTGCATCGGGTTTTGAAGAAATTTGGCTGGAAGTAATGGACACCCAGGACAAGGCCATTCAATTTTATAAAAAGCTGGGCTATGTAATCGTTGGAAAGGCAACGCTTCGTTCAATAAATATTAAAGCTCAATTTAACGGAATGCTCATAATGTCAAAAAGAATAAATCAAAAGTAATCGTTAATGAAAAATACAATTTTAATAATACTGTTACTCTGCATTTATTCTTGTAAAGAGATAAAAAAAGAGGTTTCCCCCAATGGAGTGTGGCAACAATTGGGTTACGGGAAAATTTTTGAAATTGAAAATGATTCCGTCAGGATATTTGATATCTGTAATGCAGGCTGTAATGTATATGAGCATAGGCTGCTTGCAGATGAAGGAGCAATAATTAAATGTTCTTCCGACTCACTTGTCCTAAAGAAAAATATTAAAACCTACCGATTTAAAAGGCTGGAGAAACTCCCTCAAATTTGCCAGGGCTCGGGCAAAGAAACTATTGATCCAATTCATAACTTCGAAGTGCTTTGGAATACCTTCAATGAGCACTATTGCTATTTCAGCCAGCGCAATATCGACTGGAAAAAGTACTATGACATTTATAAATCAAAGATTACCAATGAAACCAGCCAAACAGAACTCTTTGTTCTCTTTGATGAAATGTTATCCTCTATTGATGATGGCCATGTAGAATTGTATGTTCCTGAATCATTAGAGGATACCCTAAGTAAACTGGAACAAAACAATGAAAACCAATCTGCTATCTCCCCCATTGTCAATCGATTTGAGTTGTCGGATATGATCATAAATCGATATTGTCGGGAATACAAGACGCATAATGCAGGGATTGTCAAGTGGGGATTCATGGAAGACAATATCGCTTATTTGCAAGTAAATGCCATGTGGTTAATGGCATTTTATGATATTCCTGATAGCCTTTCCCTCAATGAGTTTGGGGCACATTATCAGCAAATAATGAGTCAGCGAACTTTTCAAAGGCAAGATGAAATTGATGGAGCTAAAAGACTCATGGATTCTATTTTCAATGATATACAACACGCAACTGCGTTGATAATTGATTTTAGGTTCAATACCGGAGGCAAAGATGAGGTTGGTTTAGAAATAATTGGCCATTTGGTAAATAAGAAAACCAAAATTGCTTCCAAAAAAGCAAAGTTGGGAAACACCTTTACCAATCACCAAAACATCTACCTGGAAGCAAGGAGTCCATACTTTGAAAAAGATGTTTACGTCCTTACAAGTTCTGTTACAGCGAGTGCTTCTGAGGTTGCCGTATTATCCACTCTATCATTAGACAACCTAACTAAAATTGGTTCCTCTACAGAAGGGGTCTTTTCTGATGGACTGGATAAAAAATTGCCGATAGGATGGGAATATACCTTATCCAATGAGATCTATGAGGATATGGGAGGGAATAATTATGAAGGAACAGGCATAGCACCTGATATTGACATTAATTACCCGACTGACAAACCAGAATTTTTTAATATGTTATACCATCAGGTCAAAGGTTCAGGAGATGAAGCCATCGAAAGGGTGTTTCAAATTCAAAATGATAAACACTAATGCAATAGCACCCATTTACTCATTTCTTAAATAATTAAAAATGGCTATTTCAAAAAAAGGATCAAGAAACATAACTGTTAACGGAACAGCGTATCTATACAAAGTTTCTAAAATCAAAAAGAAGTCTGATTGGCGAGAGCAGGTAGATGAAATGAATGATACTTTCATGAAATATGCCAGTTATTATGGACTGGGACTAGTAAAAGATATTACCATTAATATTGTGACCCAGTTAAAAGAGAATCCTGTTTCCAATTTATTTGTAAAAATTAATACCGTTCTGGTGGATGGATTTTTAGGCCCTGAACAAATAACCCAAATTACGCCCAAGATGGTAGCTGATTTAATAGGTAAAGCAATCCACGACGGCTGGAATCCTTCAGTCAAAGGAGATTTCAGAATAAATTTATTGGAAACAGAGACAAAAGATAAAGAGCCCGTTATTTTACAAATCCCCAATATGAATGAAGGAGTAGAGAATTACCAGAACCTGGACAGAC
>QQUB01000105.1 GCA_008501835.1 Bacteroidota bacterium | reverse complement strand
GGTGTAACGGTTTACGGCCTACGGTTTACGAATAACGGTTAACGGTTTTATGATGAAAAACCCAAAAGAGGCAATAGGCTTCAAGCAAGTTGACTTATCGGATTGAATCCTCCTCTGGACTTAATCAAATTTTTTAAAGATGCTCTTATTTTCTCAGCTTGGTCTCCTAGTATTTCCAATGTGTTTTTATCAACATAGCCAATTTTGTAGGCAATTGTTAATTGAGTAATTACTTCAGAAACGGACCCTTATGAAACATTAAAATAATATACTGCTTGCCGATTCGTTCTCCTTTCATCTCCCTCCGCAATTATCCGAAGGTACAGAAACTGTAGCTCTTCGAATTTGGTCCTTTAAACCAAAATCCTTTTCAAAAGGACCTTGATTTGTAATTTTGTAGATCTCTTCTGCTAAATCAATCCCTTCCTGTCATACGCGCAAGGTTTTAAAATTTCCCATTTTTATAAAGTTTTCATTTAGTTATAAATTTTTTCTTATCCCCTTCACCGTTCACCGTCCATCGTCCACCGTCCACCGTTCACCGTCCTCCGTCAATCGTCCTCCGTCAATCGTCCTCCGCCTATATCACCTTACTGATCTTCCCGCGTTTCACAAACTTCCCATACCCTTTCTCTATCTTCACCTCTCCCTTTTCGATGGCGGTTTTTCCTCGAAGGATTACGGTTTCTACCTTGCCGGTAACTTCCCAGCCTTCGTAAGCAGAATAATCTACATTCATATGGTGGGTGTCAACTGAAAGTTGATGTTTCTTTTCCGGATCAAATATGACTAAGTCAGCATCAGAACCTACAGCGATACAACCTTTTTGCGGGTACATGCCAAAGATCTTGGCTGGATTGGTGGAAGCTACTTCTACATATTTGGTTGGACTGATTCGTCCCTTGGCAACACCTTCTGAATAGAGGAGTTCCATCCTGTGTTCGATAGCCGGGTGACCATTAGGGATTTTTGAAAAATCATCTTTACCCATGAGTTTTTGTTCCCACATGAAAGGACAGTGGTCAGTACCAACCACCTGTACCATTCCCTGATTGATGCCGGCCCACAGGGTTTCCTGATCCTTCTTTTGTCTAAGCGGCGGACTCATGACCCATTTGGCCCCTTCAAAATCCTTTTCATAAAGGGAAGCATCCAGTAACAGGTATTGGATACAGGTTTCTACAAAGACTTTTTGATTTCTTTTCGTGGAATCTCTTACCGCATTCAGAGCTCCTTCACAAGTGAGGTGTACGATATATGCTGGGACATCAGTGTAATTGGCCATATCGCAGAATCTGCCACTGGCTTCGGCTTCGGTTACCTCCGGTTGGGAAAGGTAATGGTAGAGTGGGGCTAGATTTCCCTCTTTTCGGTTTTTGGCAATAAGCGCATCAATCATATCCCCATTGGTTGCGTGAACGGTTACCATACCTCCACGCTTGTTTACTTCTTTCATCAACCCCACCATCTGACCGTCGTCGATCATCAGGGCTCCTTTGTAAGCCATGAATGTCTTGAAAGAAGTGATGCCTTCTTCTTCGATCATTTCTACGATCTCTTTTTTGGTATCATCGTTGAAATCCGTAACGGCCATGTGAAAGGAATAGTCTCCAAAAGCATTTCCGTCCGATCGGCCCTGCCATTGTTCCAGTGCATGATGAAGGGATTTGCCCTGGGTTTGCAAGATGAAATCGATCACCATGGTGGTTCCGCCGTGAAGTGCGGCCAGGGTGCCAGTTTCGTAATTATCACTGGAGAAGGTACCCATGAAGGGCATATCGAGGTGGACATGTGGATCAATACCTCCCGGAAAAACCAGTTTTCCTTTGGCATCAATTACCTCATCTGCCTGATGATTTAAGTTGTTTCCTATTGCAGAAATAGTTTCTCCTTCAATAAAGACATCAGCCAGGAATTGGGATGAGGCAGTGGTAATTGTCCCGTTTTTTATGAGAATAGACATTCTTACTAGGTTTGGTATTTCTCAAATTTACATAATGAAGGAGTTAACCGCGAAAATTATGGGATTAATTTTGAAAAGACTTTCGGAATTTTAAAGCTTGTAATATTGGAAAATTGGAAGCAGGGAAAGTTGGAACAGTGGGAAGTTGGAGGAATTTTTAAGAATGAAACTTAATCTTGACTCTAAAATGATTCTTGGTCAGGTCGAGTTTTTTAATCATTATTTGGGGTATAATAATAGTAAAAGATCTTGGTTCAATGAAAGCGTATATACGATTGAATTTTAAATACTTGAATCGTATTTTTTACTGTTAATTGAACTGCTTTAATAAACTTTTTACCACTATTTTTTCCAATCCATTTTTCCATTTTTTCATTTTCATGGGGCTAATTTTTTCATTTTTTTTCTGAACGAAACTTGCTTTTTTTAACCAATCATCGTAATATTGCGATCAAATAATTATTTATGGGACTTTCGAAAAGTGAAAAGTTTACACAGGAGCAGAATAAACTGGCAGAATTTGCCAAGGCTTTTGGTCATCCGGCAAGAATTGCCATCATTCAGCATTTATTAAAGGTCAATGCTTGTGTCTGTGGAGATTTGGTAGAAGAACTGCCTCTTTCGCAATCCACCGTTTCCCAACATTTGAAAGAACTAAAAAAGGCAGGTATCATCAAAGGAGAAATTGAAGGAACACGGGTGTGTTACTGTATGGATGAAAAAGCCTGGAACGAGGGATTGGGGATGTTGACTAATTTTTTTACAAGAATAAAAAGCTGTTGCTGATACATTTAAAAACAAAAAAATATTTTTTTAACCATAATTATCGTAATTTTACGATTAATAAAATTCAATAAAATGAAGAATGCGGAAGAAATCAAAAATCTGGTAAAAGAGAAGTATAGCGCCATTGCTGAACAAACCAAATCGGCCAATGAGTCCTCATGCTGCGGTTCAACCTGTTGCGGACCTGAAGATATGGATTATACCGTTTTTTCGGATGATTACACTCAATTGGATGGTTATAATGAAGATGCCGACCTTGGGTTAGGCTGTGGATTGCCAACAGAATATGCGAAGATCAAAAAAGGAGATACGGTTGTGGACCTTGGTAGTGGAGCAGGTAATGATTGTTTTGTTGCGAGAGCTGAAACAGGGGCGGAAGGACGTGTGATTGGAGTTGATATGACTGAGACTATGGTTGATAAAGCCAGAGAAAATGCAAAAAAAGTGGGTTTTGATAATGTAGAGTTTATTCTTGGAGAATTGGAAAGCAATCCACTACCGGACAATACTGCTGATGTGGCTGTAAGTAATTGTGTGTTTAATCTGGTTCCGGACAAACTCAAAGCGTTCCAGGAAACCTACCGCATTTTGAAACCCGGAGGCCATTTCAGTATTTCTGATGTAGTACTGCGAGGGGAACTTCCTGAAGGTTTAAAAAATGATGCAGAAATGTACGCCGGATGTGTAGCCGGAGCATTGCAACAGGACGAATATCTGGATGTGATTTCAAAAGCAGGGTTCACACAGGTGGAAGTGCAGAAGGAAAAAGAGGTTAAATTGCCTGATGAGATCCTACTCAATTATTTATCAGAAAAAGGATTGGAAAACTATAAAAATTCCGGAATAGGGATATACAGTATTACTGTTTTTGGTAAAAAGTAAACTATTAAAACTTGAGTTGGGATTGTCTTATAAGTAATACCTTTTATTTTATCGTAAATAATTGTTTTATGTCACGCTGATTTCGCTGATTTTCGCAGAAAATATCCTCTGTTCTAAAATTATTTCTGCGTTATCTGCGGGAAACCTGCTTTAGGACAATCCCATTTTTTAAAGTGGTAAGGATTTTTGAAGACATGGTCAGTTTAATTGGTGGTTCCCTGCAAGATAGGGCTTTTATGACTTTCATTATGAAAATGTCTCAGTTGCTATTGTGAATGAATTCTGCTATTTTTGGTCAGCCCAGACCAAAATGTTGGGCCGTTCAGATTATTATTCACCCTCAATGTAAATCTAACTTTGAGAAAATTTAAACCATTTATGAAACGTATTTTGTTATTGGTCAGCGTTGTGATGCTGACTTCTTTTTCCCTCATGGCACAGGAAGTAGATACCATGGAAATCAGACAGGATGTTGAAAAATATTTTGTCTACAATGAAAATGCGGCCTGGGACAGTCTGATTACCATGTTATTGCCTGAATTTGTTGATTTGCTTTCGCCTGAAATGCTCAAAAATCAGATGGATCAATTGGCTAATAATCCAAATTTTGATGTGAGTTTCAGGGAAATGAAAATCCACAGGATCCGGAATGCCTTTAAACATGAAGATGCTGCTTTTGCACTGGTTGATCATGAGTTTATCATGGAATTCAAATTTAAAAAATCAGAAGACCAGACGGATGAGGAATTTGAATCCTTTGTCGGAATCATGGAAATGAGTTTCCAGACTCAATACAGTGGCCAGGAGGTTGTCAGGAATCAGGAAAATAACAGTATTACAGTCAAACCGAT
>QQUB01000673.1 GCA_008501835.1 Bacteroidota bacterium | reverse complement strand
TTGAGAGGAGAAAACGGCCTATGGTCAACGCAAATATAAACCGTTCACCGTAGGCCGTTTATCGTCTACCGTTTAAATTTATTCGGTAGGAACAATTTTATACAGTTTATCGGAAGCCCTGATTACCTTATCGATACCAAAGGTAACATCTGCTCCCCTACCCGCTTCAGGAACAATTTTTTCGTCAACCCATAATTCATCCACTTCCATTTCTATAACACCTGTGGTTGGACCTGTAATCAGAATTTTGTCACCTGCTTTAAGTTGATGAGCTTCTATTTTGAAATGGCCCACTTTAGGCTTTTTGTAATAGTGAACGCCTTTCCCCAGATAAACCTTCTTTTGGGTGGCTTTAGATCCTGCCTGGTCATTCCATTCCCCAAGCTTTTGCCCCAGGTAATATCCTCCCCAGAATCCACGATTGTAAACCGTTTCAAGCTCCTTCATCCAGGCATCTGATCGCTCCTTGGTGTAGGTGCCATCATAGACTGCATCGATAGCTTCGCGGTAAACACGAATCACTGTTGCAACATATTCAGGGGCACGGGCGCGACCTTCGATCTTAAGCACATCAATGCCGGTATCGATAACCTGAGGCAGGAAATCAAGGGTACAAAGGTCTTTCGGAGACATGATGTACTCATTATCAATTTCCAGTTCAACCCCCTCTTCGTCAATAACCGTATATTTTCTACGGCAATTCTGAACGCAGGCACCTCTGTTTGCAGAAGAATTATTGGAATGGAGACTCAGGTAACATTTTCCGGAAACCGCCATGCATAGCGCCCCATGTCCAAAAATTTCAATTTCCATGAGATTGCCGGATGGTCCGCGGATCTCTTCTCTTTTCACTGCATCACAAATGGATTTGATCTGTCGCAGACTCAGTTCTCTGGAAAGAACAGCAACATCAGCAAATAGTGAATAAAACTTTAAAGTTTCAATATTTGTGATATTCAGCTGAGTTGATAAGTGTACTTCGACATTTTGTGAACGGGCATATCCGATAACTCCCTGATCAGAAGCAATTACGGCTGTAATCTTAGCCTCTTTAGCCGCATCAATGATCTTTTTGATCATAGTGAGATCGTGATCATAAATGATGGTGTTCAGGGTGATATATGTCCGGACATTTTTTTCATTACATCTGCGGGCAATTTCTTTCAGGTCTTCCAAGGTGAAATTTATGGAAGAGCGGGCCCTCATATTCAGCTGCTCAATACCAAAATACACGGAGTCAGCACCGTTATCAATAGCAGCTTGCAGAGATTCAAATGACCCGGCAGGGGCCATTAGTTCTATTTTGTCAATTGTGTTCATGCCGCAAAATTAGTCATTTTTGTAAATTATGCAGTAATTGTATGAAAAACAGCCCTGTTCAGGGAATGTTTTTTATTTTGGAAAAAAATTTATTGGCCATGAAAATCACGCGTAAGACCTTTGTCAAAGGATTAGCATTAGGAACCATTTCCCTTCCTGTTTTCCTGAGAGGGTGTATGGATGAGAATTTTGCTCAAAAAGAAACTCTCCCCGGACAAATCAACAACAGGCGATATAAATGGAAAATGGTTACCACTTGGCCACCTAACTACCCTATCCTTGGAGAAGGCTGCACCTTATTTGCTGAACTTGTAAACAAAATGTCTTCTGGAAGAATGGAAATCCAGGTTTTTGGTGGCGGTGAACTGGTACCTGCCCTGGAAACTTTTGACACCGTAAGGAACGGAGGTGCGGAAATGGGAAGCGGAGCAGCCTATTACTGGGCTGGTAAAATTCCGGCAGCACAGTTTTTCGCAACGGTACCTTTTGGCATGAACGCTCAACAAATGACCACCTGGTTATATGCTGGTGGTGGAATGGAGTTATGGGAAGAGCTTTACAGCCAATTTAATCTTATTCCTATGCCTGCCGGAAACTCAGGTGTACAAATGGGCGGATGGTTCAATAGAGAGATCAATTCTATTGAAGATCTAAAAGGTCTGAAAATGAGAATCCCAGGCCTGGGTGGAAAAGTATTGGAAAAAGCCGGAGGATCAGCCGTTTTACTTGCGGGCGGAGAGCTCTACACAGGCCTTGAAAGAGGCATTATAGACGCCACAGAATGGCTTAGTCCGTTTCATGACTTCAGCATGGGATTTCACGAAATCTCTAAATATTACTACTCTCCAGGTTGGCACGAGCCGGGCACCTCACTGGAATTTATCATTAACAAAGAAAAGTACGAAGAACTTCCCGATGATCTTCAGGCCATAATCAAAGCTGCCGGATGGCAGGCACATACCTGGGTTTTCTCTCAGCTGGAGGCAAAAAATGGTGAATACCTGGAAAAACTAAAGGCGGCCGAAGTCGATATCAGGACCTTTCCAAAAGAAGTATTGGACCAACTTAGAATCTACACTAAGGAGGTTATTGATGAATTAGTCGCAAAAGATGAGTTTGCTCAGAAAGTTTATGCCTCCTATTTGGATTTTAGCAAAAAGGCTGCAGCATGGTCTGAATTATCAGAGAAAGCCTATTACAACACCCTTCAGTAATTCAATTGGTAAATAGTTGAATGAGGTTATCTGAATGGGATGTTGTTCACCTCAATATTATTGTCGTTTACAGGTTTTATTTTATTTAGAACCTCCATCTCTTTAGCTTTGTATTGAATTTAAAAATCATCCGATATGTACAAGGTAAAGTTGGTTCTGTTAGCGCTTTTTTGTTTTGGATTTTTTCAGGCAAATGCTTCCGATCCCGGGGATAATGACTATTCCGGAAAGATCAAGGGAAAAGTCATTGATAAAAAGTCCAATTCTCCCATCGAATATGCGACGATTACCGTTTTTAAAGCCTCTGACAATAGTCTTGTTACCGGAACCATAAGTGATCTGAACGGAAATTTTGAGATCAAGGATCTTGAAAAAGGGTCCTATTCTGTTGAAATTACGTTTCTAGGATATGCCAAAATCACCCGTTCAGCAATTGAGGTTGGAAAATCCGGCACCATCAATCTTGGCCTCATTTATTTGTTACCGGATGGAGAAACCCTTGAGGAAGTCGTGGTTGTAGCCAGTCAGGCAAGTGTGGAGTATCAAATAGATAAAAAAGTAGTGGCGGTTAGTGAACAAATGGCATCGGCTTCCATGTCTGCTGTGGAAGTATTGGAAAATATTCCTTCCATTCAGGTCGATTTCGAGGGCAACGTCTTATTACGTGGCAGTTCAGGGTTTACGGTATTGATCGATGGAAAACCCACAGTATTGGATCCAAGTGATGTATTACGATCCATGCCAGCTTCCACTATTCTCAATATTGAAATCATAACCAACCCTTCCTCCAGATACCAACCAGACGGAACCGGGGGAATAATAAACATTGTTACCAAGAAAAACAGAATGCAGGGGCTCAACGGACTGGCCAATGCTAATGTAGGAAACTTTAATAGTTATGGTGCTGATCTATTGCTCAATTATCGGCGAAAAACGGTTAACTTTTATGTGAGTGGTGATTATGGAAAGCGCCCCTTTCCAGGGGAAAGCTATACGGAACGGCGAACAACGCTGGACGGTGTAACCACTATTATTACCTCAGAGGGTCAAAGCGAACGGCTCAGACAACGTCAGGGTATCCGCGCCGGACTGGATTGGGATATCACTAAAAATGATCTTTTCTCTCTTGGAGTTCGGCTGGGAAAACACGGTCACGGTAGTATTTCAGAATTGAATTATGTGACCTCCTATGAACCTTCTAATGGTATCATAGAGGAATTCAGCTCCAATGAATCCATAAGGGGAGGAAACTTTCTTAGCTTAACCAATAATTTTGTTCACAAGTTTCAAAAGAAAGGCCATGAATTGGCTTTACAGGTCAATTACCGGTATCGAAACGGAGACGAGTACTCTGAAAACCTCTTAAGTGATGCAAACAAAATAGCTACCTCCGGGGCAAGAACAACTGAAAAAGGGCCTTCCAACCGTTGGGATATCCGGCTTGATTATAACCATCCAATATCCAAAAAAGCTGGTTTTGAAACTGGTTTGCAATTCAGGAAAAGTTTTAGTGTAGATGATACAGAATTGTTTTGGTATGAAGCCGATGTAGCTGATTTTGTCCTACAGGAAGATAAAAGCAATACCACTAATTACGATCGTAAAATAATGGCTCTTTATGGGATTTTCAAAGGTGATATCAATAACTTTGGATACCAGGCAGGCCTTAGAACAGAATATACTTTCAGAGATATCGAATCAGTTCAGTTGAATCAAAATTTTACTATTGATCGGTGGGACCTTTTCCCTAGTGTTCATATGTCCTACAAACTTCCGGAAGAAAACCAGGTTATGGCAAGTTATTCCAGAAGGATTGACCGTCCAAGAGGCTGGAACCTTGAGCCTTTCGTTACATGGTCTGACCTGTTCAATGTGCGCCAGGGTAATCCTAATCTTCTACCGGAGTATATCGATGCAATGGAAATGGCCTATTTGAAAAAATGGAAAAAGTCCAGTTTCTCTTTGGAAACCTATTACAGGATCAAACACAATAAAATTGAACGCATCTTAGAAGTATACGATGAAGAAACGTTCCTGATGACGTTTGTAAACGTTGGAAAGGATTATTCCCTTGGAGTCGAAGGTATGTTTAATCTTGTTCCAACCAAATGGTGGGAAGTGAACCTGATGGGTAATCTGTTTGATTATCGCATTGAGGGAGAACTGGATGAACAATCCTTTTCAACACGATCTACCAACTGGAACACCCGGATCAATAATACTTTTAAGATCACCAAAAATCTACGTTATCAACTTTCCTTCAACTACAATAGTCCATCGGTTAGAGCCCAGGGAGAAAGCAGAGGATATTACGTGTTTAACAGCGCTATCAGGAGTGACTTTTTTGATAAGAAATTATCCGTAGTGCTCCAGGTCAGGGATATTTTCCGAACCAGAGAGAGGGTTAGTATCAGCCAGGATGACAATTTCTATAATTACAGAAGTCACCGCAGTTTTGCCCCAATGGTTTCTGCAAGTGTGAGTTACCGTATAAACAATTACAAAAGTAAAAGAGGCAGAAATGGCCGTGGCGGAGGTGATGGCGGTGATGAGGAAGGTGGAGAATTTTGACCTGGATTAGATAGGATTGAGGGATTACCTGGATTTTGTGGAACTAACCAAACATCAGGTCCCAAAGGAGCCTGAATAATCCAGGTAATCCCTCAATCCCGGTTAATATCCCGATAATCCCTTAATCCCGGTCAAAATCCAGGTAATCCCTCAATCCAGTTAATCCTGGAATTTTTTCCTCACTATATTCCTAAACCGGGTTTGGCTGATATAATGATCTGCGAGCACCTCTCCATTGTGGATGAGGGCAAAAGTTCCATAGCCACAGGGCATTTGTTGAGCCTGTGCGGGATCTGTTAAGTGGGTAACATTCAGATCGATTTCCATATCCATGGCTGCGTTGAGCAGGTCTTCCACGGATTTTACATGCCAGGGACATTGATCGGCGTACAAAATATGCCAGCCTTTATAATCACCTGCTTTTGATTCCCAATCGATCAATTTTGGGTCTTCTGCGTTCGGGTTGATTTTTTTGACCATCAATTCAAACCTGCCGGATTTCTCTATTTCTTCGAATCCATTCCTCTGGAATAACCTTTTGTCAGCGATCCAGACTCCATCGCTTGCCATGACACATACTCCGGATTTGCCTAGCTTTCTGGCTTCCTCTTCACATGAATTAATAAGTGTTGAGGCCAAGCCCTGACTTCGTAAACTTTTGGATTGTACAACAATACAATGGATAAAAAGGTAGTTATCGGCCTGAATTGGACGCCAGGCCTTTTCGGCAGGAATGAACTCGACGAACCCAACAGGTTTTCCATCTTCTGACTCTAACAACTTTATTCCCAGGCCATCATTACATTTTTGTTTGAACCAATCCAGTTTAGCCGCATATCCGGGAGCTTTTTTGTTTTTTATACAAAACATGCCAGCATCGGCCACATTTTCTGCATTTACGTCAATAATGTTGTATGCTTCCATTTCAGAATTTATTTCAAAATGAAAAATTTGGTTTCAAAAGGATCAAAAATGATTTCATTATTACTTGAAAGCTCTTCATCCAGTACATTTACTTCATAGGCTGAAGTGAAAATGTTTGAACTTATTAAGTTATCCAGCTTTATCTTTGTTTCGAGACCTTCAATTTCTCTTACCTGAAGTACTACCCCATTTCCATCTTCTGCCTGACGAGCAACGACTACAAGTAAATTGTCAGGCAAAATGTTCAGGAAAGAATTTGTTGATGGTTTCACGGCACTGTTACCCGGCGTGAATACACGGGTGATCATGGGAACTCTAGTCCCCCAGGCAAATCTGGTGGCAAATGAATTCGAAGTATTTTTACCGGTTGTCAGGTAATAACTCCATTTTAACTCACCTTCCTGCCCTGCCTTAAAATTGGTCGTCCAGTAATTGTTTAATACCCATGAGTAGATGTGATTCTCCTCCGGTTGATGTTTGTAATAAAACCTTCCGGTATTTATGTCTCCAAATTGCATCAATGGGACATCATTACTTCCCATCACAATCTGTGCCTCCTTGTTTTTTACAAAAGCGAAGTTTTGTACACCGTTCCAATCAGAAGAGGTACCCTCCAATTGATTCTCTCCTGGATAAACAATTCCTCCCTGGGCCTCGAAACCAAGTTTGCCATTGGTTAATTCAAAAGGAAAGGCAATATATACTGCTTCAGGATCATAAACGATTTTCTTATGAAGTGCGTAATGAAGTTCAATGCGTTTTTCTTCGTGGAATAGCCGTATTTCCATTTTTAAACCACGATCATCAGCACAACCAGGAATTTTCCCTTCCAGAAACATGCTTTTCCATATAAGCCCATCTTTTATTCCACCAAACTTAACATTAGTCATAAAATGCCTTTCCCCTTCTAATGGAGTGTATACTGTATCTCTCTTGTTGTGAGTAAACCTTTCCATCTGGTGTCGATTGGATAAGGTTTCATAGATGAATTGTCCAAGTAAAACATCTTCTTCCTTGTCAATCAGTTCCATTTTAAGATCTTTATCGAATAGGCTGACAATTCCGGCCTTTTTGGTATCAACATGAATTTTATAAAAGTCATTTTCCAACAACACCCCGGAAGCTAGTTCTATATTTTCGGTTCTGACTTCATCTTTTACAACTATCTCATAACACTTATATCCCATTGGAGGAACTCCTTCTACCCAAAGATTCCAATAGGTTCCATCACTTCTACTGTTCAAAGGCTGGGCTTTTATTGAATTTCCTTCAGGATCCCGGATAGAGAAGATTTTGTTTGTTGGTAAAATTTCATGATCGATATAAACAGTGACCTGACCAGACCTTTCCCAATTAAGGGTATTGAAAACAGCAATAGAAGGATTATCAAAACGGGGAACTTGGGCCTGAACAACCCCCATTGCTTTTTCCCTAAGCAAACTGGATCGTTTCACTGCATCCCAGGCATAAGCAGCCTTTTCGTTCCACTGGATGATCGAATTCTCAGAAAGGGGATCCGAAATACTGGCATCAGCTCCATAGGTATGTTCATCGTAAAAAAGCAAATCATCCTGGACATCTAAAATATCCTTTTCTATATCATCAGGAAACTCCCCTCCCATCAAATGGGCCATGGCAATCAAACCATTATTGGCGATCATCTCAGCCTGAACAGTTCGGGTAGCTTTAGTCTCCAGCATAGCAGACCCGGCACCGTCGGTCCACCAGTCAGGCCATGCTACTCTGTAAGTTGCAATTTCATCTGCATGGTTAGATTCTACATATTTCATAAATTCATTATCCACAGCAAGGCGCAACTTGGGCCAAATATACTGATCGTTCCATTTTTCAACCATTTCGCAAGCTATGGTAGATGGCGGGGCATTGTCAGTGATGTATCCTGAAAACTGAATGGCTGTTCTATCAAACGGATATCCTTTTTCTTCGAGACTTGTGAGGTATTTAGATAGACTTGTCTTAAAATTAGCAATGTCCCCGGAAATAAGTCCCAGTGTATTTCCATGCATATAATGCTCACTTCTGTAAGCTAATAGTTTTTTTCCTGATGGTGATTCCCACCAAAAAGAAGTTGGAATTTCAAATGGAACCCTTGCCCTGTGACCATGTTGTCCCATCGTGAGGTATTTCAATCCAATATCCTCGGCAAATTCAGCCAGGCACCAGCCAATTCCGTTCACATCATTTTGCATAGCTGTAGTCACTTCAATGCCAAGATCCTTAAAAGCCTTTATGGTTCTTGTCTGTGCAGCAAGCCCGGGTTCATCAATTATGTCAGAAAAGTTAAAAAACATCCCTGTCACCTCAATTCTTCCCTCTTTGACTCTTTGGATTAATCTATCGATCTGTTCCTTTGGCCGGCTTTCCAGGTATTCCCGCACAGCCCATGAAGCTTCACAGGTCCAACGAAACTTAGCGTCATCCGGATAATCATCGGTAAGATCACAATAATCCAGAGCATAATCGATATACCGCAAATGCTCCGGAAGGATTTCGGTTTGGGGCCGGGTATAACCAATATCGGTATGCGTATGCTGGACGAAGTAGATGTACCATTCTTTGACAGGATTTAGTGCAAATGACTTGGAGAATGATTTCCTGCCATCAATTTTTATAGTTGCTTTAAAAGTTTTTGAAGTCCTGGAAATTGGCAATATTACTTCAACAGAGTTGTACCCCGGAATTAACCTTGTTTGTTGTTTGGATTTTCCCACTTTTATTAAACAGTTGGCTGATTCCCCCAGGTAAGTAAAATCAAATCTGGCAACATGGTATTGTTTTCCATCCGATTGTTTTACTACATTCTCCTGTTGTATTTCCAGTTTATCCTCTATCCCGGCTTTAAAGGTCATGTACCAGATACGGCCCTCAGTTGGTTCTCCCGCCATTTTAAGCCTTACCGGTTTTCCTGGCTCCAATTCATCTATTGGCAGGGTCAACACTGCAAATCCCATTTGATCTTTATATTTATCGATCATGGTCACGTGGAAGGCTAGAGTAGCTCCGTTTTTACCATTGACCGTCCAGGTAGTCATTTCATTACTTGCAGGATTGGAAAAAGTAAAATACGGATCGTCATTAACGCTTAATTCAAAATCATAGCTTTTGGCGTTGGTATCCATTCCATAGGCCCAAACAAAAGAAACGGTTTTCCCGTCATAATCTTTTGGCACAACTCCAGTCTCCCACTCAATAGGTCTGAAATTTTTATTTGCCCTGACAATAAGAGCCTCATTTATGTCGGGCAAGGGAGAATGGTAAATAAAAGGGAAACCGTGAATGGTTTTTGAATATCCCTGTAAATAAGTGTCATTTGAAACTTGACAAAAGACAATTGAAATGCTAAAAAGCAATACTGGAATTAAGGCAAAAAAACGCTTCATAGATAGGGCATTTTTAAACTTGAAAGTTACTAAAAAAGCCTGCCCTAAAAAAGGTATTCAATATAAAAATTTCTACAATCGACTTTGTCTGTTCCAGATCCTTCCAGATGTACGTTCAATATAGATTTATCAGTATCTGGAGGTAGTTTTACATAAAATGAATAGTCATTCCAATTGCCGGGCTTATAAAGTGGTCTGTTAAGCCTGATCCGGGACATTAACGGTTGTGTCAACCCATTATCTACTGATGTTTTAATAAAACCTCCTGCTGGAATTCCGTCCGTTTTGAGTTCCAACCGGAACTTTAGCCAATGTTCCCGGGAATCGGTATTCGGTAAATGATCGATCAAATGTATTTTTACAGGAGATTGCCATGAAAATTCACTTGCTGACTGGTAAATTGTTTCACGGGTTAGCCTATCCTCCTTTTTCACCCAATCCCTCGTGTCCAGTAAACTCATTTCCAGAGCAGATGGTCTGGGGTTCAAAAATATTTTTCCATAATACTGCCTGTTCATATGATCAGAGTGCAGAATGTCTTCATCATATTGCCAGGTTTGAAAAAGGTTAATGAAAATCAGGGTCAACGCAATCACTAATAAATAGGGTTGCCATTTTTTCCTGAAAACCCGGCTGATCAAAGCACCTAATCCAAGAGCAAACACCGGGTAACTCTGCACAAGCGCTCGGGTAGAATAACTTGCACCATATCGCCAATGAAACCAGGAAATAATGATCCAGATGTTAAGCAGACAAAATATGCTCACCGATTTTTTAAATGGGTAAGACCTGGAAAAGAACAGCCCGGCAACAAAAAAAACTGTTACCGGTGTATAGATAAACCAGCCCTTTTCCCAGCCAAACAAAACTCTGAAAAACGGAGACAAAAAGCTCCATTTACTACCAACATTGTAAATTAAATCTCCGGTACTGTGAAACCAATAAAGTAGTTGAGGTAAGATGCCTATTAACCCGAAAACCATAGCTGCAATAACATGTCCTTTATGCCTTGTTACCAACGACCACTTTTGTTTTGTCTCCTCTCTGGTGTGAGTATTCCAAAACAATGGAATGAAAACCATGATCAGTTCGGTAGGTCTGCAAATGGTTGCCAGTCCAATTACAAAACCGATCACCATAGCTAGATATAGTTTTGGTTGGTCATGCCAAACCATCGTAAGATAAATTATCAGCACGTAAAGTGGAAAGATATAACTGTGACTAAGGGCTCCATCCACAGCAATATATTGAACCCAGTTACTGGCCAGAGTTAACAATAACAGGGTCAGGGCCGTAGTCCTGTCGTCAAAAAAGCGCAATAAAATTTTCCTCAATAAGATAAGTGCCAAAATCGCATAAAAGATCGCTCCAAAGGCTATTCCGTACTGATAGGGTTTAGAGAAGCCATCGGCCGGAAAGGAGGTGTTCTTTGCAAATATATGAGCTGTAAAAAAGAATGGACTTTCCATTATGGCTACCCCGCCAAGGTACTTAAAAACATAATTACCGGACTCCTGAAGATTTGCCTGGTATAAATTTCCACCACCACTGGCACCGTATTCGGCCTCAATTGCCGGATACCACTTCAATTCGGTAATATCTTCATAAATAAATGTTGCCGGAAGGTATAGGTAATAACCAAGTGCATCCCATGTGAGGACGTTAAGCGTTTTATTGGGATTTAGATCTGAATTATATAACCTAAACCCAAGGGTAATTACTATAATAAAAGCTATTGCACCAATAGAAAAAGGCGAAGAGGAAAGTTTTGTTTTCATCTGATTTTCAATTTGGTATTATTCCTCCTTTTCCATTTTCCGCTTTTCAGCCATAGCTGCGATGAAAAACAACCCACCAAGCGCAATCATTACTGTTCCAATACTACCTAATGAATCTCTCATGGTAGTATTAAAACTCACTCCAATAGCGATGAGGATGATGCCAATAAAAAAAATCCGCTGGAATCGTTTTTGCCCCATATCAGATAAAAATTAAGAAGAAAAATTAAGAAGAAAAATAATTCTTTAAGGTAAGGATTATTGATCAATTCCAGAATAAAATCTCAGGGAAAAAGACCACTGTCAACAAGAAAATCAACTGGATCAAAACAAATGGAATGATACCTCTGTAAAGGTGCCCTGTGGTTACACCTTCAGGAGCAACGCCTTTGAGGTAAAACAAGGAAAAACCAAAGGGTGGAGACAAAAATGACGTCTGTAGGTTCAGGGCAAGCAATACGCCTATCCAGATCAGGTTTACCTCAAATTCAATAAAAATAGGAGTTACAATCGGAACGATAATGAAAATGATCTCGATGAAATCAATAAAGAACCCGGAAATAAAAACAACGATCATCACCAACAGCAAAAAGCCCATAGCAGACAAGTTGGATCCTTTGATAAGATCAACCAGGTAAACATCTCCTCCCATTTCTCTGAAAACAAAAGAAAAGGTTGTAGCTCCAAGAAGGATCAGGAACACCATACTCGTTAGATGGGTAGTTTCCCGCATGACCTTTTTGAGGATATCCAGATTAAATTTCCTCTGAGAAATAGTCAGTAAAGTAGCTCCAAGTGCTCCTACAGCTGCAGCTTCAGTTGGTGAGGCAATACCGGCAAAAATGGAACCAAGAACCGCAATGATGAGTAAAAAGGGTAAAAAGAAAGCTATAAAGACTTTCTTGGCGAAATCTTTTTCTTTAAAGGCCGCCAGTTCTTCCTCAGAAACCGGTGGTGCCCAATTGGGTCTTAGATGGGCAGCAATGAGGATATAAATAATGTACAGAGCTACCAGTAAAATACCGGGTACCAGGGCAGCAGAAAAAAGCTTACCAACGGAAACGTTAAGCACACTGCCCAGAAGAACAAGCACTACAGAAGGAGGGATGATCTGCCCCAGAGTCCCGGAGGCTGCAATGGTTCCGGTGGCTAGTTCTTTCTTATAGCCTCTTTTAAGCATGGTAGGGAGACTTATCAAGCCCATGGTGATAACCGTGGCACCGACAATTCCGGTAGAGGCAGCCAATAAAGCCCCGACAATGGTAACAGAAATGGCCAACCCTCCCTTTAATCGTCCGAATAATACAGCCATGGTTTCCAAAAGGCCTTCAGCCAAACCGGATTTCTCGAGCATTATTCCCATAAAAATAAAAAGGGGAACAGCAAGCAAAACATAATTACTCATCACACCCATAACCCTTGGAGGCAATGCTGTAAAACTTTCCCAGGGTAAAAAACAAAGTGCATAAATCATAGAAATCCCTCCCAGTGTAAAGGAAACGGGGAAGCCATACAGGATCAACACAAAAATGCTGATGAATAAAATGATGGCCAGGAATTCCATGTTAGTTAGTTTTAGGTGTAAAAGGGCTGTACGTTACGAGTTGCTTCATCCAAGCCAGGAGTCGCGGGCTTATTGGATACAGAACCTTCCTTACACCATTCGTTTATGCCAGCTATCTTCGAGCCTTTTTTCAAACTCCCCATCAAGTGCTCCTTTGGTATTTACCAATGTGTCAAACACGATGGTGTCATCGTTAATCTTCCCATTTTGATAGAGATCCGCAAAAGTCTCTCTGTCAACCGTATGAACGCCTTCTGAATTTTTATAGGAAAATGTCATTCGATCAAATAGATCCAGACCATAATTTTGTTCCAGTCCTTTAATGAAATGAACAGAACTGTCAATGGAGCATCCACCTGCCCCTACCCTGCTTTCATCAGCCAAAAGCACAATAAAACGCTCGTGCAATACAATACCTCTTGCACTCATCTGCTGATTATGACTCACCCATTGACGGGCAAAAGCATCAACAGCCTTACTTATTTCAGGTAAAACGGCTCCTGGAATAGGTCCTTTATTCTGATAAATCCAAACGCGGGAAGTTTCCGGTAAATCAATTATTGTTGTTGTCATGAATGATCAATTGTTGATCAAAAATAACAACAAATTTGAATTTAGGTTTACTTCGGGCCGTTTTTACACCTGGAAAACGCTATTCAATATTATTCGTCTTCTTCTTTTACGGCCTTACCGCTTATCACATCCTTAAGGTCCCGATGTGATTTCAATAAACTACTTGTGAATAAAACGAGGTTTTTGGACTCTTCCAGTAAACCGAAAAACAGCATACTGTTACGGGTACCAACACTACCACTTTTTATCCGTTTGATCTGATTTTTTCTGCAGGACCTCATCAGCCTGAGGATGTCATCTCTTTCCTTTTTGAGTTTATCAGAAGGAACCTCTGATCCCTCAGTAATATTAGTCCTCGCTTCTTTCAGGAATTCTGTAATTTCTTTATTTATCCCTAAAAGCTCCTCATGCTGATCCGGAGTAAGCGGTTTATGATTGTTGTTAACGTGTTTAAAACTTGGAGAAATAATGAAATAGGTACTGTTGGCAACATTCCTGAGATTTTCCAAAACCCTGGTATAGAAATATCCTGATTCAAGGGTTGGTTCCGTTAATTGGTCCACCGTCCGGTTAAGACCTTTTTTCAGTGTTGTTGTTTTTTCGTAAACTATTTCAAAATCTTCATGTGCCTTTCTAAGCAACTTTCTGTCTTCGGTTGCCAATCCATTCAGGTAATCTTCCAAAACGTTTTCGACACTTCCTAATACATAAAGAAGGTATTTCTGACTTTTTCCAACCAATTGTTCCTGATTGATTTGCTCAGACTCAAGTTCCTCCAGCATAGCATCTTTCTTCTGCTCTCTCTTGCGGTGTAGTGCATGAGTTCTGTAAATCATGAAGGCTGCCACAATAACCATGGCAAAAATTCCAATCGTTCCTCCGTAAAGGAATAAAAGGGCCATTCCAAAGGCTAATGAAAATGCAGAAAAAGCTGTAAAGAACCATCCGCCAATAACAGAGAGCACCCCTGAAATTCTGTAAACAGCACTTTCCCTTCCCCATGCGCCATCAGCCAATGAAGATCCCATAGCCACCATAAAGGTTACATATGTCGTAGAAAGTGGGAGTTTTTGGGCTGTTGCGTAAGATATGAGGATACTCGCCATAAACAAGTTGACAGAAGCTCTGATCATGTCAAATGAAGGAGCATCTCCATTGGTTTTCAGATTTGTCCTGTCAAACCTGGCTTCCATCCATTTCTTAAGAGCATTCGGTAATATCCTGTCCAAAAAGTTACTCAGCCCAGAAAAGGTATGAACCAAAAATCTGGAAACAATAGAAGATTCGAATCGCTCATACCCAGCATCCTGCTTGGCCAGGTTGATCTCAGTTTCTGTTACTGAGCGTGCTTTTTTAGAAAACCATAAGGTGACTGCCATGATAACTCCGGCCAACAACAGAAAAACTGTTGGAGTCCTGACAGCACCGGCAAGCCCGGACATCAAATACTCATCAGCTTTCACAGCCGTCTGAGATGACCAGTCCATGAATGCTTCATATCCTGCCAATGGAACACCGATGAAGTTAACAAGGTCGTTTCCGGCAAAGGCCATTGCGAGGGCAAAGGTCCCTACCAAAACAACTATTTTGAGAATATTTATTTTAAAAACCAGATAAGAAACCTGAAGCAGAATGGTCCAAATTACAAAACTATACAGGATGATTCGCATGGTATTATCCTGTATAAAAGCTGCAGTCTCTGAAGAGATGAAGGAGGTTCCTTTGGCTCCCTTAACCAAAATAAAATAAGTAATTGCCGTAATGGCTAATCCTCCCCAGACGGCGCCAAGGTATTTAAGTTTCTTTTCGTAATCAAAGGTGAAGATCAACCTGCCAAAAAACTGGGCAATTAATCCACTCACAAACGCAAATATCACCGATAACAGAATACCAGAGATAATTGCAAGCGCCTTACCGGAATTGATCAAATCTCCCATTTCATGGCCCAGGGGATTATCTCCAGCCACTTTAATCATAGAAACGGCCACTGCTGCCCCCAATAATTCAAATACAATGGATACGGTTGTAGAGGTGGGCATCCCGAAAGTATTGAATAAATCCAGGAGGATAACGTCCGTTATCATTACGGCCAGGAAAATGATCAAAATCTCGCTGAAGTAAAAATGCTGGGGATGGAAAATCCCTTTACGGGCTACTTCCATCATACCACTGGAGAAGCTGGCTCCGACCAATATACCTAAGGTGGCAATGATCATTATGGTACGAAAAGCTGCTGCTTTTGACCCTATTGCTGAATTAAGAAAATTTACCGCGTCATTACTGACTCCTACAATAAGATCTGATATGGCTAATACAAAAAGTACAACAACCAAAATCAAGAAAATCGTACCCATATTATGTGTCGTTTAATAAACCGCAATTTTACGCAAGAAATTGGAAATTTTGTAGTTTCCAATGTTAACTAAATATTAAGAATGAGCAATATATTCAGTTTTTATGAAACTTTTTTACCTGACCTTTTTAAAACCCCAGTTTCGGTATGTTTTTCATAAAAAAAGATGGATTTTCCTACTATTTTATCCTAACATTTAATACTTGCGATTCCATCCCATCCTGTCACAATTTGTAAATTCAATCTTCCAGATATTTGCCTGGTCTTCCTGGCAAAACTTCCATTCAAATTTTAATCGGCAATTTTTAGAACGACAGCCTCCTTTACAAAGTGCCGATTTAAAAATCACAACCATTAAATAGCAGACTAATTCGGGTTCCGGGATGATTTAGTAATTGGGAACTAAATGATTAAAAAAAATCAGGTGCCCCGGGACAATTTCCGGGACACCTGATCAACCTTAATATTTATGTTAGGTTAAAGGTAGATTATACCTTAGGCTTGGCTTTTGTACCATCTTTGGTTGTTTTACCGCCAGCGGCACTGCCTGATGAGTTCTTAGACTTCTTAGATTTCTTCTTGCCTTTTACTGTTTCTGCCATTTTCAGGGCGTTGTAAGTATTGGCAATACCTCCTGTAACACTCAATTTCTTAAAGGAAACCTTCTTTTCACCATCACCTGGCAACTCAACAAGCTGAGTCTGAGGAACAGCAGAATCCATGATGATCTGCTTAACCTGCTCAGCGGTCAAATCCGGGTGGTAAGAACGAAGCAATGCAGCAACACCGGCAATCATTGGAGAGGCCATACTTGTTCCTTGAGCATTCTTATATTTATCTCCAGGTACAGTTGAATGAACCTTTTCTCCCGGAGCAAATACATCCACGTTGGTAGGGCTGTAGTTAGAGAAAGAAGCTGTCATTTTTTCATCCATTTCAGGACCAATAGCTCCTACTTCAATCCAGTTCTCAGCCATTTTAGGGCGGAACAATTTACGCTTGAGGTATTTGTCGTTAGGATAGTTATTATCAAATTTAACTTCCTTGCCGTCATTACCTGCAGCATGTACAAGCAATACGTCATTTTTAGCTGCATAGCGTACAGCATCATCTACTACTTCCTTATAAGGAGAAGGAGATTTTCCGAAACTCATGTTAATTACGGTCGCACCATTGTCAACAGCATAACGGATAGCATTTGCAACATCCTTGTCTCTTTCATCTCCATTAGGCACTGTACGTACAGACATGATCAAAACGTTATTCGCAACACCTTTAATTCCAAGGTCATTGTCCCTTACTGCTGCAATAATTCCGGCTACGTGGGTTCCGTGGAAGGCATCAGGACCTTCAACGTCATTATTTCCATAGTAACGCTCGTTTTTATCTTCCAGGTTATCACCAACAATATCACGAGCATCAAAATCAGGATTGTAGTTGTAGTTATACTGATCGTCATAGTAATGCTTTGCTCCTTCCAACTCATCAATGATATCCAGGTAAGTAGCACCTTCTTTCATGTAGTTGTACAGATTTGAAGCCATTCCTGACAACATCTGGTCGTCAGATTTAAAGTCTTTCAGGTCATCAGCCACGATATCAGCAGGTTCTTTACCAATAGCTTTAGCAAGATTCATTACACCTTCAAGGATCATTTCGAATTGCTGCAACTGAGGTCCGGCTTTTTCGCGCTTATCGTTGATAGCCTTCTCATACTCTTTATAAGTATCGTATTCTTTCTTTTCTTTTTTGGAAAGTTTTTCAACATCCTTGCCATCATACTTGGCTTTCAGCTGATTGTAAACACGAACCACTTCAAGGTTTTCAGCATTGACGTTCTTTCCGTCCTTTCCTCCAATGAAGTTCCATCCATGAATATCATCGATGGATCCATTTTTATCATCATCGATACCATTTCCAGGAATTTCTCCTTTATTGACCCACATTACATCTTTGAGGTCTTCATGAT
>QQUB01000442.1 GCA_008501835.1 Bacteroidota bacterium | reverse complement strand
TGAGTTCTGCACATCCTTCCAGGTCGATTTCAGGAACAAAAAATGTTTGTTGCAAACGCCCCGGATAAGAAATGACTTCAAGGTCTTCTGCATGCTTCAAGTCGATTTCCGCACCCGTGGCATCCAGGATTTGGAATCTGGTGAGGGCTGAATCGATCCAGACCCCGTTTTCCTGGGTCATTAAGTAAGGACCGATAAAGTTTCCCAGATATTCAGGAGAGTCATCAGCCGGTAATGCATAACCCATCCATGCACCCTGATCGGAAAAAATATACACAGATCTGTCATAAGCAGAATCAGGAATCCCTTTGTAGTTTAACACATTGGGATATTGAGTAGTCCATTGGAGTGATTGTTCTTTTCCTTTTGAGGGGTTATGATTCGGTTGACAACTAAGCAAAAAGGCCGTCAAAATAAAGATGAAAAAAATTGAAATGTTTATTCCTGATTGAATAAAATTACATAGCCTTATTCCTGTGAAATACATAAACTTGAAGGGCATGGTTAGGGAATTTATTCCATAAAAAACTATTACGAATGTAGGAATTATTAGTTTATATCAGTAATCTGTTGTTAAAAATAACATGCCATTTTATTTTCAAATATTCAATAATTTCCTCAAGGTCAAATTGAAAAAAAATTAGGCTTTTTTCCTTTTAAAATCCTTATCTTTCGGTTCTAAAAAAAATATTATTTCATGGCATTTGCAATTGGCATCGACGTAGGTGGATCACACATTTCAGGAGGGATTGTTAACATCACCTCTGGTGAAATCAATGAAGAATCATACAGGGAAAAACCCATTGACCCTCTTGGCCCCAAAGAAGATATTCTGACTACCTGGAAGGAATTCATTTCCATGCTAATGGAACAACATAAAGACCTGAATATTAAAAAGATAGGATTTGCAATGCCGGGCCCTTTTGATTATGAAAACGGAATTGGATCTTTTGAAGGAGTCCCAAAATACAACAGTCTCAACGGTGTAAATGTCCGCAGATACCTGCAAGAGAATCTTGACAACGGAATGGAAATTGACATCGTATTTAAAAATGATGCCACAGCTTTTGCAAGGGGAGAATACAACTCCGGGGCTGCCAAACACATTGAAAAGGTTTGGGTTTTAACGCTAGGGACCGGATTTGGTTCCACCTTCCTGATTGATGGTAACCCTGCGCTGACCGGGGCTGGAATGCCGGAAGGTGGTTACTTTTGGAATCAATCCTTTAAAGATGGCATTGCCGATCAATTCTTCTCTACAAGATGGTTTGAAAATAACTGGAAGGAAAGAACAGGTCAGGAGATCAAGGGAGTTAAACCCCTCGTGCAATTATTTGATAAGGGAAATACTGAAGCTGTTTCTATTTTCCGGGATTTTGCTCAAAATCTCTCGGACTTTTTAGCCCCCTGGCTACAATCAACAGATGCCAAAGGAGTTGTGATTGGAGGAGGAATTGCACGTGCCTGGGATTATTTTGCTCCGGTTTTGGAAACCAACCTTAAAATGGCTGGCATTGGCATAATATTGCGAGCGGGCTCTCTTGGTAAGTATGCACCTGTTATTGGAGCTGTCAGCTAATTAACTCAGGGGTTATCCTTTAAATTTTAATCCAAAAACCAATGCCATTGAAAATTGGCCAACATTAAATTCATCTTGTTCCAAAAGAGTAAAGGTATTGCCCATGTAATCCTGCCCTATTACTCTGTCCACCTTTAATTTTCCGAATGGTTGGTGGTAAGCTGCCATTATTTTAAAAGAAGTTCTTTTGCGCTCCCAAACGGCCATAGAGGTCTCCAAATAAATCCCTGCAAACGAATGCTTTTCCATACCGGATGCACCGTAACCATAATCAAAATATCTATCGCTGGCATGAAATATATAGGTAGAAAAAGATGGTCCCCCCTTTAAACTAAGTCTATGCTCCCAAAAATACTTCCTGTAATACGGTAAAAGGGTGAAATTATTAAAATAAAACTGGAGCGATCCAATTTCTCCATAGGCGCTGCCCGTGAAATGATCCTGGGTCATCACCATAATTCCCAATTCATTTTCAGGAACAAAAAGGTAACCCACTTCAAGCCCCATTAAAGGCCTTCTGTTATAAATGGAATAGGAATACGCCTGACTGTAGCCATTTCTGAATAAAAGGTCTCCAAATGCCTTGCGAGCCCCAACCATTGACCTTCCCAGCAGAATATTGAGGACAATCTGCCTGTGAAAATGGTCATACTGTACAGATTTGATATTATACCTATACAACTGGAAGGTTTCTTCATGATCCCCTTTATCCACCGTCATCGTCAACGTGCCAAATCCATCCCGGATTATCTCACCTTCAATAACCTTCCCATTGGTTAAGGTAACCACATCCTGGGCCTGCAAGAATTGGGAAAAGAGACCAAACAGGCAAAAAAGCATTACTGTCCGCATAAAAGAGATTTGGTTAGCTTGTCAGTTCTTTTTAGAACTCCCGGAACTTTCTGCCGTAGGTTAACCCAATGGAAAACTGACTCATCCTGATTTCTTCCATTGGAATTACCATGGTAGTTATTTCGAAAGAATCCTTGTAATATATAGGGTTTAAATTGGTTTTTCCAAATAATTTCTGATACCCAAAATTCAAATGCAGGTAAGAATGACTTTTCTCATAAACCGCCACCCCCGCATTTACATTGAGTCCCAGGAAAAGTTTGGCAGTCGGTTCAGGACCTTCCTGATAAACCTCGGGCACACTGCCCTCACCTTTTAGCGTAACCAAATTAAAACTTGGCCCCACATCGAGGTGAATCTTGTTCAGGCTGTTATACCATCTTACGTATGGGATTATACCTACGTCAAAATAATTTAACTCAACCTGGCCTCCTTTGTCATAATTATACCCCTTGGCTTGGATATGATTGAACAATCCAAATTTCAACCCCAATCCTACCTGATTGGATATTCGCCAATTTCCATCAATTGCTAAGGAAAGGAAAGAGGTTACCTTGGGAAATTGAGAAGTTGTTGGACCAAATAACCAGCTGGAATAATTTCCGTCAAAACTGTTGGCCACCAAAACATCACGCAGCTGACCTCGAACCCCCAACATGGTGAGTGCCGGAGCAAAACCGATAGTCACCGGACGTTCCAGCATTGCATCAGGGCCGTAAACGATCTTTTCAATCTGGGTTTTTAAAATTTGAATGGTATCTAATGCTCCCTTATTTTTAACGACCATACTTACCGCTCCAAATTCATCATTGAGTATCTTACCTTCAATGACATCTTTGGAATTCAGGATAACCTGATCCTGGGCTGATACGTTGACGGAAACAAATATCACGAGGAGGAAAATCAGCTTTTTCATTTGTTTAAAAGTTTAAGTGAAATGTTCAATCATTCAAAAAAATAACCTGCGGGCAGGATTTTCATACCTGGGCAATAAAGAACTTCATGCTAATCCAAACCCGTGCAAGCATTATCCAATCTTACTTGAATTTCAAGCCAGATACAATGATTTTTATCCGGGTTTTTGATGACTTTTTAAAATAAAATAAAAAGGACCCTCCCTGATAGAAGGACCCTTTGAAAACCCGAAAAAAAAGAGGGTCTTTCAATGAAAGACCCTCTGAAAATTTAAAACTAAACTCTTTCAGAAATGATTCCTGACGGGGGATTATTTATAACATAAATCATAAGTAAAATCATTGCTGGAACAAGGGTTTACCGGAGATTTTTGTCCGAGGTAATGAATGGCTACAATTCCTTCCCAACTGCCTTCCAGTTTTTGGAATTGTGGCAAAGCTGGAGCCGCACTGACATTATACACCTGGTAAATTCCTACAGGTCCTTCCAGTTCAACTTTCATATCATGATCTCCGGTATTTTGGATCAGCAAATCAATTTTTCTTGGCGATACTGCCGACCACAATGTTTCTTTCTCCCATAAGCAGTCGATATCCTGATCTGGTTCGTTTTCGATTTCACCTTCCAGACATACTTCGCCTGCATGGAGCCAGTCATTAGGTCCTGAAAAACCATTGTCACCATCAGAAGGAACAAATACTGCTACAAAATTCAGGTTGGTGGCAGGAGGTAAGGCTGTCCCCGGTACGATAACTACTTCTACTGAAAGGAGTTGAGCAAATTCTTCAAGAATAGCCATTCCTGGCTCAACCGTTCTACTCACTTGTCTGGTAGTTCCATCGTTATCAGCAATTACTTCAAAAAGGATTTCCAAATCAATTTCGGCTTTACTTTCAATCTGAACCACGGCATTTTGAGGTTCATCGGCTTGCATCATCAAGGTATTTCCGGCTTCAATGCTAAAGGTCTGGTCAATTACAGTCGGTTCATCCTGGGTGGTAATCGGGTCTTCTTTTTCACAGTTAGTTACAAAAAATGATCATCAAGGCCAAAAGAGGCATTAAAAAAAATGATTTTGGGTTGTTCATGGTAATAAAAATTTTAGGATTGAATAATTAGATTTGGAATTCAAATCCAGGGATTGCTTTT
>QQUB01000937.1 GCA_008501835.1 Bacteroidota bacterium | reverse complement strand
CCGCATTAATTCAATCGTTCACGTTCACTAAAAAGTCGGTTCCCTATGCCTAAAATTCATTTGAAAAGGATCACTCTTTTCCTTTTCACACTATCTGCTGTATTCATTACTTCCAATGCGGTTGGTCAAACCGCTAATTTTACTGTTACCAATGGTGCTGAAATTCGATGTTATTCCGATAGCGTTGTAAATATCACGATTGTCCCGAACCCTGCTTTTGTCTATGAGTCGATTGAACTTTACTGGGGTGACGGGGCCAGTGAGGAGATTCTACCGGGTGAATCACTCGATCGGACACATACTTTTAGCACCTATCAATTTCTGGAGGAGTGTAGCTATGTCTGTAATGCCATTCCTCCCTCAAACGGATTTTGCTTCCAGGTCGGCATCATTGTGCATTATCCCGATGTTCAGGACGAGAACAATGCCAAAGTGATCACCTTCAAAATTCCGCCACGTGTGGAATTTGAACCGGATGCGACCTTGCTTTGTGCCGGAGAGGAATTATGCCTGGCAAATCTAACATGTCCTGATAATGATGAGGATATGGAATATACATGGAGTTTTAGCAATGGAGCTATGTCCTCTGCCCAGGATACCTGTATTGTATTTGATGATCCTGGAAGTTATGCCATTACACTTACTGCAACCAATATGTGTGGCACGGATACAGAAGTGAAATTCATTACCGTCCTCGGAGAACCTACCGGAGATGTTGCTTTTTCTGAATCTGGGGGAAACAGTATGGATACCATAGCCTGCGCACCCTATGTTGTATCTTTTGTCAATAATTCAGAAAACGGTTCATCCTATCATTGGGAGATCAGTTGGGACGGAAATGTTGTTCTGGACAGCATTACCGGGTTACCAACTCCTTTAGATTTTCCATTTACTGCTCCTGGTGAATATACGGTCACCATGACAACTACCAATCTTTGTGGAGAAGCTGTCTGGGAACAGGTTTTTATTATCAATGATGTACCATCAGCGGTATTGGCTGAAGTAAATCCTGCCTGCGATTCCTTATTTTATACACCTGAGGTTACTTATGAAGGAGGAACTATTGACAGCTATTTCTGGACTTTTGAAAATGCATTTCCCAATACTTCTGCTGAAGCTTTTCCGGCTGATATAGTTTTTGATTCTGCCGGGATTCATTTAGTGACTGTGGTTGTTGAGAATTTCTGTGGTATAGACACTGCCGAGATTATGGTTGAAATTCAGCAACTCGAAATGGTGCAGATCGGAGATGTGGGCTCCCCATTTTGCAATAATGGGGATACCATTTCATTGGAAGGTTTTCCACCCGGTGGAATCTGGACCGGTGCGGGCATTATTGCTGATAGTTTGTTCATCGCTTCAGGAGCAGGGGAAGGTTTTCATGAATTGACTTATAGTTATGGGGCAGGCGTTTGTTTTGATTCTGCTGCCATTGAAGTGGAAGTGTTGCCAATTACCCCTGTGGAAGCAGGAGATGACCTAATCTTGTGTGAGGATGCTGATCCGGTTAATCTTTTAAATTTTTCACCATCAAATGGTACATGGTCCGGAGCTGGGATCATTGATCCAAATGCCGGAATTTTTGATCCGGGGGCTGCTGATATTGGTGCAAATTCGCTGACCTATTCGTTTTTGGATGCCAATGGTTGTCTATTCACTGACAATCTTGATGCAATGGTAGAAGGTTTACCTGTGGTTCAAATTCCGGATACAGTGACCGTATGTGATATTGCAGAAGACATTGAATTACCAGTGTTGCTGGAACTAATGCCTGACCCCGCAGGTGGAGTAGGAGTGTGGCAAGGACCGGGCATTGTAGATAATCAAAACGGTGTATTCAATAGTGGAATTGCAGGGAATGGCTTACATGAAATAATCTTCACCTACACCAGCCCGACCACTGCCGCATGTGTCACCATTGACACTTTTTCTCTTGAAGTGATTGCCCCCACAGAAGCAGTGGCCGGACCGGATACTGCATTTTGTATTTCAGATAGTATAGTTTATCTGTCAGCAATGCCATCCGGCGGAGTCTGGTCAGGAGATGCTATTACTGATCCTGACCTGGGAGAGTTCGACTTAATTCAGGCTGCTGCTGGTATTCATACATTAACTTACACCATTTTTCCTGGAACCACTTGTGAAAAATCCGATGATATCCAGGTGGAAATTATTGACTTTGCAGGTGTGGACGCAGGAGAAAATGTTATGGTTTGCGAAAGTGAAACATCCATAAACCTGATAGGAAGTGAAGGCAATATTGGAGCTTGGGCCGGAGATCCTGCTGTACAACCTGATGGAACGGTTTTAGTCAGTCAACTGGATACAGGAAGTTATTTGTTGACTTATACGCTTTCTGATGAGAATGTTGGCTGCGCTTCATTTGATGAAATGGAATTAATTGTCTCACCTTTACCGGTTGTTGCCTTCTCAGTTGATAGCGCATGTGTTGGAGTACCCGCTCAATTTATCAATGAAACGGAAGGTGCCGTTGCATATGAATGGGATTTTGGCTTCGGACCGGTTTTTGGACCTGACCAGGAATTCACTTTTGATACAGGTGGGGATTATCCTGTTACACTTACTGCGTATACCCTGGACAGCATTTGCGAGCAGTCCATTACCCAAACTGTTCATATCATCTCTCCGCCCGAATTTGTTGGTTTCTCAACTGCTCCCCAAAGTGGTTGCGCAGACCTCGAGGTGGTATTGGAAAACCAAAGCCAGGGAGAAAGCCTCAATTTTTCCTGGTATCAGGACACAACCTTGGTCAGCCAGGAGGATGGGCCGGTGATGTTGATATTGCCTTCCGGCAGGGCTGATACGACCTATTACTTAAGCCTGGAGGTTGGCAATGGATGTGGAGGAGATGTGGCTTTGGACAGCGTGGTAGTCTTGCCTCTTCCTGTGGCGGAATTTGGTACCAATCAGAATAATTATTGTTCCGGGGAGGAAGTCGATATCATCAATATCAGTTACGGCAATCCCGATTCTTTTACATGGGATTTTGGAGATCCGTCCATTCTCAATTCCAACGATTCTATTCCGCCGCAACTTTTTTACCTGGCAGATTCCACGGTTACACGTACCATAACTTTGATCACCTCCAATCTATGTGGTTCGGATACCATTAGCCGGGATATTATCATCCATCCTACGGAAGTAGAAGCCTTTTTCAATGTAGATCAAACTACCGTCTGTGCCGGTGACACGGTTTGTTTTTCAAATTTCTCCACTTTTGGCGCCGACCTGGTCTATGACTTTGGCGATGGCAATGTTGCAACCGAGGCTAACCCATGCCATGTTTTTGAAGACCCCGGAACCTATACCGTTGAACTTACCGCTTCTGCCTGTGGATTTGATAGCACGCTGGTTCAGGTTACCGTAATGCCATCACCTGAACTAAACTTTGATGTTCCACCAATTGCTTGTCCCGGTGATCCGTTTACGGTTAATGACAGTTCCCAATTGGTGGCCAGTTATTTATGGGACTTCGGTGATGGTACAACTTCTACATTATCTTCTCCGGAACATGTTTATGACAATCCGGGAGATTATTCCATTGCTCTTTTTGCCACTTCGTCCAATGGATGTACCAGTCAATTGACAAAAGATATTTTAATAGAGGCATTACCAGAAGCTCTGTTTTCCGTCCAGGATTCTCTATGTGCAGGTACAGCCGTGATTTTTGAAAATAATTCTACGAATATAGGCTCTTGCTTTTGGGACTTTGGGGACGGAAACTTTGCTTCTGATTGCGATATTTCGCATACCTATACAATGGGTGATTCAACTTATTTTGCAAAACTCATAATAACCAATAATGCAGGATGCACGGACACAATAATGCAACCGGTTTTCATTAGAGGTTTCCCTGAACCTGATTTTGAAATAATCGGTGGTGGCTGTGCTCCTGCTGTATTGGAATTCAATAATTTGTCCGTTGGGGCTGACAGTTATGAATGGACCTTTAGTAATGGTTTTACGAGTTCCAATACAAACCCATCATTTGCCTTTGATAATGCATCCTCTATTATAGTTTCACTGGAAGCTACCAATGATGGTATTTGTACAGCTACTTTGGAACAGGAATTTGAAATTCATGAAGTTCCGGTTGCTGCCTTTGTCTCTTCCGAAGCAGAGGGGTGCGAAGGGGATTTGTTTTCATTTGAGAATCAGTCAGAAGGAGATATCGTTTCCAATATCTGGACCTTTGGAGGACAGGGGGGGAGCGTAATCTTTGCTGAATCGCCCGAATTTACCTTTCCTGATCAGGGTGTTTTTGATGTGGAACTCATCGTAAATACAGACTATTGTTCAGATACTACCAGCCAGCAAATTGAGATTTATGAAAATATTGAAGCAGCTTATTCAACAACCGATCTCATTTGTTTCAATGAACCTACCGGCCTGATTGAGGTGGAAATTTCAGGTGGAACAGCCCCTTTCCAGTATAATTGGTACAATGGCGCAAGCTCTCCCGGGTTGAGCCAATTGTTT